>NZ_SUEG01000125.1 GCF_005063415.1 Mesorhizobium sp. | reverse complement strand
CGTCCGCATCAATTCATGATCGGTGTGGCTCATATTGATGCGGAACACGTCGGCGCCGGCTTCGAACAGCTTCTTCAGCATCTCCTCGGACGAGGAGGCCGGACCGATGGTGGCGAGGATCTTGACCTTGCGGCTGCGTCTCATTGACTGTTTGTTCCCGGGGCGGCTGGAGCGCCATCCGTTGCGGGCTCGTCAGTCAGCTGGACCATCCAGCTTGCCTGCTCGCCCGTGTCATATTCCTGGAATCCGGCGCGCTGAAAGCCCCGTGCGACGCAATCGGTGACGCCGGCGATCTTGAACTCTTTTTCGGCCACGCACATGTTGATCGGGCCATCCCAGCGTCCGCCGCGCTCGGCGTCTTCTGCATAAAGATAGTAAAACCTTGATGACAAGGGTCCCTCGATCAGCGTCTTGCAGCTCGATCCTTCGATGTGCCACCAGCCTTCAGTGATCCAGCCGGCCTTGGCGCGATAGCCGATGCCGACGCCGACCAGGTTCTGCGTGGCGTTGCAGACCCGGAAATCGGCCCGTGCCGGCGAGGCCGAAATCACCGCAAAAAGGCCCATGGCCGGTATCAGGAGCGGCATGGCCAAGGCATGGCGCACAAGCAGCCTGCCGGCGAAACCCATCCCAAAACCCCTCAAGAACCACATTTGCATCTCTCAACGCCCCTTTTCGGAAAAGTCCGTACGCATGTCAACGCGCCGATCTGTCCAATTCCAATCGATTTAGAAGGCTCTGGCGCGCTTGCGGTCGCTCCTGCTCAGTTTTTTGGCAGAAACCGTGGCCAAACAACGGCATTGCGCGAGCGTTCTCTTCATGGAATGACATACCACCCTCCCCGGAAGCCAGCGAACAGACCTTTCCCGCCAATGACCCGATCCACAGTTTTCGCGCCTTTCGACATCGTCGAAGGCGACCGCAAGCGCGGCATGGTACTTCTGGCCGATCACGCCCGCCGCGACCTGCCGGACGAGTATGGCAGCCTCGGCCTGCCGGCGGCGGAGTTCGACCGCCACATCGCCTACGACATCGGCGTCGAGACTGTAACCCGCGAACTCGCAAGTCTGCTCGGCGTTCCGGCGGTGCTTGCCAATTTTTCGCGACTGCTGATCGACCCCAATCGCGGCGAAGACGATCCAACGCTGATTCGCCAGCTCTATGACGGCACCGTCATCCCGGGAAATTATCCCATGGCGCCGGAGGAGCGCGAAAGACGGCTGGACCGCTTTTACCGCCCCTACCATGATGCTGTTGGCGCCATGATCGCCTCAGTGGCGCAAGCATCCGCGCAGGCACCCTTCATCTTTTCGGTGCATTCCTTCACGCCGACCATGCAGGGCTTCGTGCGGCCGTGGCATGTCGGCATATTGTGGGATCTCGACGACCGCGTGGCGCGGCCGCTGATCGACATGCTCGCCGAGGACAAGAGCCTCATCGTCGGCGACAACGAACCCTATGACGGCGCACTGCGCGGCGATACCATGTTCAGGCACGCCATCGTCAACGGCTTTGCCCATGCGCTGCTCGAGATCCGCCAGGATCTGATCGCCGACCGCAAGGGTGCCCTCGCCTGGGCCGAACGGCTGGCGCCGATCGTTGACGCGATAGATCGACGTGCCGATATACATGCGGTGAAAATATTCGGCTCGCGCACCGGGCCGGTATGATGGAGGCCCAAGGGAGGCCAACAGGACATGACCGAACTCAGCGACGAACAAAAGCGCGATTTCGAAGCCGCTGCCTTCCGCCGGCTGGTCGCGCATCTGCGCGAGCGTTCCGACGTACAGAACATCGACCTGATGAACCTCGCCGGCTTCTGCCGCAACTGCCTGTCCAACTGGTACCGCGACGCGGCGCAAGCCGAGGGTGTCGAACTGAGCAAGGAACAGTCGCGCGAGATCATCTACGGCATGCCCTATGCCGAGTGGCAGGCACTGAACCAGGTCGAAGCCTCCGACGCCAAGAAGGCCGAGTTCGAGGCAAGACGCCCCAGGGATCATTAGGGGAGGACGCCGTGCCTAAGATTAACGTTGCCGACGTGCCCGGACGCAAGGGCTCATCCTATCCACCGCCGTTCGATGCACCCTGTGCCGAACGCGTGCGGCAGCGGCTAGGCAACGCCGGCGGGCTCACCGACTTCGGCATCAATCTCATGCGCCTGCCGCCGGGCAACTGGTCGAGCCAGCGCCACTGGCATTCGCACGAAGACGAATTCGTCTACGTGTTTGGAGGCGAGCTGACGCTCATCGAAGATGCCGGCGAGACGGGTGCTGCGCGCCGGCGATTGCGCGGCCTTTCCGAAAGGCTCAGGCAACGGCCATCACATGATCAACAAATCGGGCGCGATGGCGATCTATCTCGAAGTCGGTTCGCGCTGGCCCGCCGATGTAACCACCTGCTCCGACATTGACATGATGAGCACCAACGCCGACGGCCGGTTTGTGCACAAGGATGGCGCGCCTTATCCCGAGCCGTAGGGATTTCGGAGTGGACCGCCGAGATGGTTGGCCGACGCGAGAGGACGTAGCGCCGACCGGCACATCATGGCGCCGTCTGGTCCAAGCACTTTCGGCGAAGAGCGCTTGACTGTGAATTGAATCGATCTAATTTGCCGCGCAAAGCCATTTCCGGACCGGATTCTACCCGATGGACGCGCAGAAAATCATGCAGACCGCGATTCGTGGACGCTGGGCAGTGGCCGGCATCTTCCTCGCCAATGGCTTCCTGACCGGCAGCTGGGCGCCGCAGATCCCGGTGTTCCTGACCCGGCTGGACATCAGCAAGTTCACGCTCGGCCTGCTGATCCTTTTGTTCGGCGCCGGCGCCGTCACTGCCATGACCTGGTGCGGCCATCTGATCTCGAAGCATGGCTCCCGCACGGTGCTGCGCTGGTTCGGACTTGCCGGCAGCTTCGGCCTTTTGGTCGTGGCTCTGGCCCCCAACGTGCCGTTGGCGGCCGTCGCCATGTTCATCTTCGGCGGTTCGATCGGCGGCATGGACGTCGCCATGAATGCCAATGCAGTGGCAGTCGAACGGCGGCTGGCTCGCGCCATCATGTCGTCCTCGCATGGCTTCTGGAGCCTTGGCGGTTTCGCTGGCGGCGCTTTGGGCGGTTTCGCCATCCAGAACTACGGTCACCTCGCCCATGCGACAGTGGTGACCGCTCTTGCCTTTGCCGTCATCGCCGTAGCGATCCGCTACCTGATCGTCGAGGACAAGCACCCAGTCGCCGAGCACCACAAATTTGCTCTGCCGGCAAACCCGCTGGTCTATTTGGTCGGGCTGATGGCGCTGCTGACGATGATCTCCGAAGGTGCGGTACTCGACTGGGCGGCGCTTTATCTCAGGCAGGAGCTCGGCGCCGATCTTGCCATCGCAGGCCTGGCCTATGCCGCCTTTTCCGGCGTCATGGCCATCATGCGCTTTCTCGGCGATGGCGTCCGCAACCGTTTCGGTGCCGTTACGACGTTGCGCGCCTCGGCCCTTGCCGCTGCTGCCGGCATGCTGGTGGCCGGGCTGGCTCCCTCGCCTTGGCTAGCCATTGCCGCCTTTGCCTTTTGCGGCCTCGGCATTGCCAACATGGTGCCGATCATCTTTTCGGCCGGCGGCAACCAGGAGGGCATGGCGTCCGGCACCGGCATGAGCGTCGTCACCACAATGGGCTACTCAGGCATTCTGGTGGCGCCGTCGGCGATCGGCTTCATCGCCGAACACTCGAGCTTCGGCCCGATCTTCGTCGCTCTCTCTGGGCTACTGATCGTCGTGCTGGTGATGGCTGGGCTCGCTCACCGCGCCGAATTTGCTGCCGAGCCTGCACCGGCTGAATAGCGCTTGAACTCTTCGTACAGGAAATCCGCCACGCGGCGGATGCGGACGCTGGTACGCACGTCGCGGTGCATGGCCAGCCACACCGGCAGCGTCGGCAGCGGGAGACCCGGCAGCACTGTCTCGACCAGCGGATCACGGTCGGCGAGCGGCTCCTGGCCAAAGCCGATGCCGTTTCCCGCCCGCACCGCTTCCCACAGCACGATCTGATTATCGGTCCTGAAGCGGAAGGCATTGCGGGCGAGCGGGACGCCGAACTGGGCAAAGCCGCGAATGATCTCATCGCTGCGGTCGAAGCCGACCAGATCGTGGCCGGCAAGATCGCGGGCCTCGCGCGGGCGGCCACGCCGGTCGAGATAGGATTTTGCCGCGCAGGCGCGGAGCGGAATGTCGGTCACCTTGCGCGCGACCAGTTCATTCTGCGCCGGCTTGACCATGCGAATGGCGATATCGGCATCGCGACGCAGCAGATTCTCGACCTGGTTCGAGGCGACGATCTCGACCTCGATGCCGGGCTCCTCGGTCCCAAGCCTCGTTGTCATTTCCGGCAGCACATAGGCCGCCACCACCTCGCTGGCGGCAATGCGCACCGTGCCCTCGATCGCCTCGACCGATCCCAGCGCCAGCAGCGAAAACGCGCTCGCCTGCTCGCTCACCGCGCGGCCCCGTTCAAAGAGCGTGCTGCCCGCTTCCGTGAGCGCGTAGCCGCGCCGCCCGCGCCGGAAGAGCGTGACGCCGAGCGCCTGTTCCAGCTCGGCGATGTGGCGGCCAAGCGTCGGCTGGCTCGCGGCCAGTTTTCGCGCGGCCGCCGACAGGCTGCCGGTCTCCGCCACGGTGACGAAACTCTTGATCAGGTTCCAGTCGATATCCATTCAAAATTGAATATCAGACCGCCAGCTTTAGTCAATTTTCATTCGTTTGCGGGGAGATCACATTGCGGTCGTAGCGCAAACACGGAGACGAACAATGACCAAGATCGCAATTCTCGGCGCCAATGGCCGGCTCGGCCGCACGGTGGCCAAGGCCTTCCTCGATGCCGGCTACGACGTTCGCGCCGTCACCCGCAGCGGCAAGGTGCCGTCGGAGCTCAAAGGCGCCACGGCGATCGCCGGCGACGCGCTCGACCGCGATGCGCTGATCCGCGCCACCGACGGCATTGATATCATTTTCAACGGCCTCAACCCACTCTACACCGACTGGAGCAAATGCCTGCCGATGGCCGAGAATGTGATGGCTGCCTGCCGGGCGAATGGCGCGCTGCATCTCTTCCCGGGCACCGTCTACAATTACGGCTCGCCGATGCCGGCGGTGATCACCGAAGACACGCCGTTTCGGCCTACGACGGAAAAGGGCCGCATCCGCGTCGCCATGGAAGATCTGTTTCGCCGCGAGGCCGACGCGGGTCGGGTGCGCACGATCCTGCTACGCGCCGGTGATTTCTTCGGTGGCACCGGCAGCGGATCGTGGTTCGATCTGGTTGTTGCCGCCAAGATGACCAAGGGCGTCTATACCGCCCCAGGGCCGGTCGATCTCGTGCATGAATGGGCCTATCTGCCCGACCTGGCCAAGGCCTTCGTCGGACTGGCTGACAATCTCGACAAGCTCGGCTCCTACGAGGCGCTGAACTTTCCTGGCCATGCGGTTACCGACCTGGAGATCAAGGCGGCCGCGGAGAAGTCGCTCGGACGCACGTTGAAACTGACCTCGATGCCGTGGTGGGCGCTGCGTGCCGGCAGCCCGTTTGTGGCGATGTGGCGCGAGATCGTTTCGATGTCCTATCTCCGCTTCGAGCCGCACCGGCTGGCTTCAGGCAGGCTGGAAGGCATTATCGGCGCGATCCCGCACACGCCGCTGGAAAATGCAGTGTTGGAAGCGCTCGAGGATATCGGCATCGCCACGCTCAAGACGACGCAAAAAGTTGCCTAACAACAAACCAAAAAAAGGCGGATGGCCAGATGGTCATCCGCCGCTTGTCACGACCAATGATTGCGGTCAGATCCGGCCCATCAACAGCAGCACAAGGACAACGATCAGAATGACGCCGACGATGCCGGATGGTCCGTAACCCCAGGACCGCGAATGCGGCCATGCCGGAACCGCGCCGATCAGAATAAGAATAAGAATAATGATGAGAATGGTGCTGATCGTCATCAGAAAATCCTCGCTTTGAGGTTGCAATGACGGAACAATGCAGAAGGCCGCCCATTGTTCCCGGGCGGCCTTTGCTTGATTGGGGACGTCGATCTATTCGGCGGCCTTCGGGAAGGCGATCGCCGGTTCGGTGCCCAGATCGGCCTCCAGGCCCTTGACCTCGCGCTTGCCACGCCCGAACAGGCGGCTGAACCAGCCCCGACGCGCACCGGGTTTGACCTTGGCGCGAGTGAATACCATCAGCATCGACGGCGTCACCACCAGCGTCAGCACGGTGGCGAAGGACAGCCCAAAGACGATCGCCGAGGACAGCGAAATCCACCATTGCGTCGACGGCGCGTTGATCGTCGTCTCGTGATGGAAGATTTCGAGGCCGAGGCCGAAAGCGATCGGCAGCACGCCGAGGATCGCCGACACCGCCGTCAGCACCACCGGGCGGGCGCGTTCGCGGCAGGTCTGCAGAACGGCTTCGTATTTGTCCCAGCCCTCTTCGCGCAACCGGTCATAGGTGTCGATCAGCACGATGTTGTTGTTCACCACCACGCCGGCCAGCGCTATGACACCGATGCCCGACATGACGATGCCGAATGCCTCTCCCGTCAGCAGCAGCCCGAGGAACACGCCGATCGTCGCCATGACCACGCAGGACAGCACCAGCCAGACGCTGGTGAACTTGTTGAACTGCGCCAGAAGCACGATGAAGATCAGGAAGATCGCCGCGCCGAAGGCTTTGCTGAGGAAGGCACCGGCCTCCGCGCTGTCCTCGTTCGAACCGGCAAGCTTCCAGCGAATGCCGCTGCCGAGGTTCATGTCTGCGACAGCTTTGGTGACCTCCTGCTGGACGGCAGCCACCTGGGCGCCAGCAGCGACGTTGGCCTGGACGACCACCGTTCGCGCGCCGTCGATGCGGTTGAGGATGCCGACCGTCGGCTCCGGCTTGCGCACGACGAAGTTCGAAATCGGCACCGAGCCTTGCGCGGTCTGCACCCTGAGTTCGTCGAGCGTCGACAGCGTGCGCCGATCCTCAGGCAGGCGCAGTCTGATGTCGACCGCATCATCGGCGCCGGCGGGCCGGTACTCGCTGAGCTTCAGCCCGTTGGTCACCAATTGCACGACCGTCCCGACCGCGGTTGGGCTGATGCCGTACTGCGCCGCCTTGGCGCGATCGACTTCAAGCGCCCAGTCGACGCCGGGCGGTGCCAGACCGTCGGAAATATCGATGACGCCGGGCACCTTGGCAATGCGCGCGGCAACGGCGCGGGCCTTGTCGTCAAGGCCCTTCGGATCGACAGCCGAAAGCCTGATCTGGATCGGCTTGCCGGTAGGCGGGCCGGCTTCCGGCACGCGAACCTCGACGTCGACACCGGGAATGCCGGCCATCACGCCGCGCAGTTCGTCGAGGATTGAGTTCGCCGATTTACGCTCACGCCAGTCGACGAATTCGTACTGGATCACGCCGACCACGTCTTCCGGAACGTCCTGGCCGCCGCCTTGCGTCTTGCCGACACGGGTATAGACAGACTTCACGCCCGGCCAGCCGAGCAGCCGATTTTCCGCGGTCTTGGTGGCCGCGTCCATTTCGGCAAGCGAAAGATTGCCGCGGGCGTGGACATAGAGCAGGCCGTAGTCAGGCTCGACATTCGGGAAGAATTCGACGCCGGCGCCGAATTTCGAATAGGCGTAGCCGACGCCGAACAACAGCGCCACAGTGAGGACAAGCACGGTGATGGGATAATGCACCGCCTGCTTGACCACGGCCATGTACCAGCCGTCGCGATTGTCGTCGGGGTGATGTGCTGGCGCCTTGGCGAATATGGCGCCCAGCGTCGGTGCGAAGACCAGCGCATAAAGCATCGAGGCCGAGAGCGTCACGATCAGCGTGATCGGCATGTATTTCATGAAGTCGCCGATAATGCCCGGCCAGAACAACAGCGGCGAGAAGGCGGCAATGCGCGTCATCGTCGCCGCGATGACCGGGCCGGCCATGCGCTTGGCGGCAAGCGCGAACGCCTCTTGCTTCGGCATGCCCTCGCTCATGCGTCGCTCGGCGAATTCGGTGACGATGATGGCGTCGTCGACCAGCATGCCGACCGCCAGGATGAGACTGAACAGCACGATCATGTTGATCGTGTAGCCCATCATCGCCAGCAACAGGATGCCGATCAGGAAGGATGAGGGAATGGCCAATCCGATCAGCAGCGAGGCACGGCCAGACAGTGCATAGAGGATAACGATGAACACCAGGATCACGGCGATCATCACGTGGTTCTGCAAATCGCCGAGCAACTGGTTCACGAAGACGGACTTGTCTTGCGTGTAGGTGACGTGCATGCCCTCCGGCATTGTCTTGATGAAGGCGTCGGACACCTCCCTGACCTTGCCAATCGTATCGATCAGGTTGGAGCCGATGCGCTTCTTCACCTCGATGGCAATCGCCGGCTTGCCGTCGAGGCGGGTAACCGTCTCGGCGTCCTTGAAGGTTGAGCGGATGGTGGCGATATCCTTGGCCTGCACCACAGCATTGGGGCCGGCGACGACCGGAAGCGCCGCCACATCCTCTGGCGTCTCGATAAGCGAGGGCACTTTGACCGCGTATTTACCCTCGGACCCTTCGATGTTGCCGGCCGCGACAAGACTGTTGGAAGCGCCGACCGCACCGATCAACTGGTCGAGCTGTAGCCCGTAGGAAGACAGCTTCATCGGATCGATGACAACTTCGACGAGGTCGTCGCGCGCGCCCTGCAGCGAGCCCTCGAGCACGCCAGGCACTTCCTCGATGCGGTCGCGCAGCTCGCGCGCCGCCGCCGTCAGCACGCGCTCGGGCACCTCGCCTGACAGCGTCACGACCAGGACGGGGAATTCGGAGATGTTGACCTCTGAGACCACGGGCTCCTCAGCCGCTTGCGGCAGGTCGGCCTTGCCGTCCTGCACCTTGCTGCGCGTGTCCTGCAGCGCGGTGGCGAGATCCGTCTGTGGCTGGAATTCGACCAGCACATAACCGCCGCCCTGGAAGGCGGCCGAGCGCATCTCCTTGAGCCCCTTCAGGCTCTTCAGCTTGGCTTCCATCGGCCGCAGCAGGAGGCGCTCGGAGTCTTCCGGCGAGATGCCCTGGTAGATCAGGCTGACATACATCATCGGAATCGGAACGTCCGGTTCCGCTTCCTTTGGCGTCGACTGGTAGGCGACCGCACCGGCAACGACGAGAAAGACCAGGACCGCAATGGTCAGCCGGGCATTGCTGATTGCAAGTTTGACGATGTCCATGATTACTGCGTCCCGGTCGTCGCTTCGCCCAACAGCTTTTGAATGGTCGCCTGGTCGGCCTCGACCGGCTTGACCACTTCGCCTTCCTTCACCAGCTCCTGGCCAGCGACGATGATGCGGGCGTCGGCCGGAATGCCGCCGAGCACCAGGCCGGTCGGCGTGTCGTCGACCAGGTCGATCGGGAAGAACACGACCTTGTCGTCCTTGTCGACGGCGCGAATGCCGAGGTCGCCCTTGTCGCCGAGCGTCACTACGGAGCGCGGCAGCATGACGGCGTCGGTCGGCTGGGCGCTGAGCGCGATTTCGGCCGTCATGCCGGCCGGTACGGAACCATCGGCGTTGGAGATGGCGACTTCGACCCGGAAGGTACGGGTTGCCGAAGACGCATCCCGGCTGATGTAGCGCACGATGCCTTCGACATTCTGGCCGCTGACCAGACGCACATTTGCCTTGTCGCCGATCTTCAAATAGCCGAGATCGCGTTCGCTGACCTCGCCGCGTGCAATCACCGGATCGAGGCTGAGAATGGTCGCCACCTCGCCGCCCTGCATCACCGAACTGCCAAGCTCCACCGGCACCCGGTCGATAACGCCGTCGAAGGGCGCCTTCACCTCATTGCGGTCGAGCTCAGCTTGCGCGGCGTCCAGTTGCGACTTGGCCAGCGACAGGTTGGAGCGGGCCGTATCGAGCTGCAGCGTCGGCAGATTGCCGGTTTTCATCAACCGCAGGGCCGCGGCCAGCTCGGCCTCACGTTGCACGACAAGCTGTTTGGCATTGTCGACCGCCGAGATTTTTTCCTCGGCGGCAAGCATCAGGATGAGGTCGCCGGTCTTGACGTGCTGACCCTGCTTGACCGGCAGCTTGTCGATGACGCCGGCGACGCGTGTCGCCAGGACGGCGCGCTTGTCGGCTTCTGTCAGTCCGGAAATGCGGATAGCACGTGCATAGGTGCGCCGCGGCGGGGTTATAACCGCGACCGTGCGCAACGGCGCCTTGGGCTGTTCTGCCTCGGCAGTCCCTGCCTTGTCGGACTGGGGCTTGGCAGCCCCCTGTTCGCCAGTTTGGGGCTTGCCTGAGTCGGCGGCCTTGGGCTGCTCGACCTCTCCTGCCTTGGGCTTGTTGTCCGCGGACGCGCTGCCGACGGACGAGAATTCGCCTGTCGCCATCCAGCCGGCGAACCCGATGAGCACAACAATGGCTGCAAGCTTGTGAAACCTGAATTTCGGCATCGTCATTTTTTCCAGTGCGCGGGGTTCGGCCAGGCCGCGTCTTCTACCTGGGGCGCGTCGCCGATATGGGTGCGCGCGAGGCCGTATTCAAATTGCCGTGATCGGCGAAGCGCGCTTCTACCTCAAAGTTGCATCGCAATATAGTCAGAAAAGTTGATGGATTGTTGCTTTGTCCGCAAAGATGCGGCTGCAGCATCGGCTGTTGATCGCCAAAACAGCGGTATGGCAGCAAGTGTCAGGATGATTGGACAGATTGCGATGTCATCTGCTTTGCGGAGGAGCCAGAACAATTCCAGGAAAAGTGTGAAACGGTTTTCCGTCCGGAATTGCGTCAAAAAAGATAGAGCGGTTCGGGGTTTCGGTGAAACGGTAAATCGTTCTAGGCCGGACGGCGGGCGGCCTCGGGCTGCTTGCGCGCCGCAAGAAACTCCTTGACCCGCCGGCCCGGCGCCGGCCCGCGCACCGGCTTCAAGCCGTCGTCAAGCTCGCCGGACAGATCGATCGTCGGCCGCTTGCCGACGGCGTCGTAATTTTCTTCCAGCCAGTCACTGGCTGCGGTGCGGCCGAGGTCGCGCAGATAGGCAAGGAACGCCCATTCGGCATTGACTTTGGACGATGCCGACAGATCCTTGAATGCTGCGTCGGCATCGATGCGGTGCATGCGGATGTCGCGATATTCGCCGTGCGGCAATCGGCCGGCGGCGATCAGTTCCTTGACGAAGGCGATCGAGCGGAATTCGCGCAACAGCCCGGCATTGAAGGTGATCTCGTCGATGCGGTTCTGGATCTCATTGGCGCTCTTCGGCGTCCCCTCGCGGACCACCGGATTGATCTGCACCAAGAGCACGTCCTCGGTGGCCGCGGTCTTGAAGAACGGGAACAGTGCCGGGTTGCCGCCATAGCCGCCATCCCAATAGGGCACGCCCTTGATCTCGACGGCACGGAACAATTGCGGCAGGCAGGCCGACGCCATCACCGTGTCGAGGTCGATCTCGCCGTCCGAGAAGACCCGCAACTGGCCGGTCTCGACATTGGTCGCGGAAATGAACAGTTCCATCGACTTGCAGGCGCGCACATTGTCGAAATCGACCTCACGTTCGACCACGTCGCGCAGCGGATTGATGGCGAGCGGATTGGCGACATAGGGCGAAAATACCCGAGACATCGTATCGAACAGGAAATAGCCGGGCGTGTTCTCGATCGACCAATTGCCCCAGGCGACGTCCCAAGGCATGCGCTGCACCGGGCTGAAGCGGCCCTTTGCCGCCACCGCACGCCAGAAATCATCTAGCTTGCGCCGCGCGCCCTCGACCCCGCCGCGGATGAAACCGTCGGCCAGCGCCACGGCATTCATGGCGCCAGCGCTGGTGCCCGAAACCGCCGTTATATCGAGGCGCCCGTCCTCGAGCAGCCGATCGAGCACGCCCCAGGAAAACGCCCCGTGCGAACCGCCGCCTTGCAGCGCGATGTTGATCTTCTTTGGCTCTTCCGACTTGCCGCTTTTCGGCATGGCGTGGCCCTTGATCGCTGGAAGGCTCACTGAGCGGTCCAGCCGCCGTCGACAGAGATGTGCGTGCCGTTGATCTGCGCCGCCGCATCCGAGCATAGGAACACCGCGGCCGCCGCAACCTGCTCGACGGTGACGAACTCCTTGGTCGGCTGCTTTTCGAGCATGACCTCGCGGACCACCGTCTCGCGGTCCATCTTGTTGGCCTTCATCTGGTCGGGGATCTGCGCCTCGACCAGCGGCGTCAGCACATAGCCGGGACAAATGGCATTGCAGGTGATCTTGTCGCGCGCCAGCTCCAGGGCAACTGTTTTGGTCAGGCCCATAATGCCATGCTTGGCCGAGACATAGGCCGACTTGAATGGCGACGCGACCAGGCCGTGGGCCGAGGCGACGTTGACGATCCGGCCGCCACCGGCCTGTTTCATCAACGGGATGGCGGCTGCGATCGTATGGAAGGCCGATGACAGGTTGATAGCGATGATCGCATCCCACTTCTCGATCGGGAAGCTTTCAACCGGCGCGACATGCTGGATGCCGGCATTGTTGACCAGGATGTCGACCGAGCCGAATGTCTCGGCTGCCTTCGCCACCAAAGCCCGGCACTCGGCCGGCTTCGACATGTCGGCCTTGACGTAGGCGGTCTTCACCTTGTGGTGCTTCGCGATCGTGTCGGCGATGGCGTGGTCGTCGGCGGTGTCGGACAAGGAATTGACGACGACGTTGCAGCCTTCGGCCGCGAGTGCGTGGGCAATGGCCAGGCCGATGCCCGAGGTTGAACCGGTGACGATGGCGGTTTTTCTAGCGGTCAAGGCGGCTTATTCCTTTCGAGGCGGGCTCCCGTGGAACCATGCTGCACTGCAGCATATAGGCTCTCTGTCACCCAAGAACAGCGGATGTGTGGAGCAATGACATGAAATTTTTGTCATGAGGACCTCCCTCATCTCGACGAGAGAGTGTCCGGCACCGGCTGTAGCGGGCCGGTTTCCGTAAGCATTCGGGGAGAAATCCTTAGGCGACGAGGTCCGGCACCGGCCCGATATAGCGCGACTGCGGCCGGATCAGCCGTCCACTCGTCTGCTGCTCGCGCGCATGGGCGATCCAGCCGGCGACGCGCCCGGCAGCAAAGACATTGGTGAAC
This sequence comes from Mesorhizobium sp., assembly GCF_005063415.1. Taxonomy (GTDB): domain Bacteria; phylum Pseudomonadota; class Alphaproteobacteria; order Rhizobiales; family Rhizobiaceae; genus Mesorhizobium. Next base: position 1,679 of record NZ_SUEG01000125.1, on the reverse strand, counting down.
GCCTCTTTCGGAAAGCCCGCCGCTTCCAGCAGGAGCGCTGTGAAGAACTCGACATTGGTCTGGAGCGAGCGCGACGGCTTGGCGATGCGAAGCACTTCGAGCGCCGCTTGCTCCACGCTTTCGGCAAACGCCAGCCGGTGGCCGGTTTCGCCCTTGGCGCCAAGCTGCCGCACCACCACTTTCAGCACATCGGCACGCGGATCGCGCACGCGGTAGATGCGATGCCCGAAGCCCATGATGCGGCGGCCGCGCGCGATCTCGTCACGCAGCCAGCCGGCGGCGTCGCCATGCGCCTCGATCGCATCCAGCATCTCGATCACCGGACCTGGCGCGCCGCCATGCAGCGGCCCCTTGAGCGCTCCGAGCCCGGCCAGCACCACCGAAGTAAGCCCGGCCTGCGTCGAGGCGACCACGCGCGTGGCGAAGGTCGATGCGTTGAGGCCATGGTCGCAAACCGTCACCAGATAGGTATCGAGCGCCTTCGCCAATTTAGGCGAGGCCACAATGCCGGTCAGCATCCGCAGCATGTCGGCGGCATGATCGGCCTTGCTATCGGGCGCAATCGGGCTTTCGCCGCGCTGCAAGCGCAGCAAGGCCGGGGTCAGCACGGCAGGTGCCGCAACCAGCCGCAGCGCGTCCGGCAATTTGTCGCCGTCCGGCAGCAGGGCAATGCCGGCGCGCATCGCGCTGTAGATATCGAGGGATGCGAGAAACGGCAGCAAGGGTTCGATCCGCTCGAACACTTCGCTGCGCGCCCGACCGATCGCGTTCGCCAGTTCCTTGTCGTCGGGAAGATCGTCGAAAAAGCCGTCGAACAGCAGATGAACCACCTCGGCGTATTTCCAGCGGCCTGCCAGGTCGGGCAACGAATGGCCCCGGATGGTCAGGCGGCCACCAAGACCGTCAACATCGGAGAGCACCGTTTCCGCCGCCACCACATCATCGAGCCCATTCGCCATTGGGTTTCTCCTTGACCCTTTCCGGGCGGTAGATAAGGGTTGGCGACGGGCCATCAATCTTGATCAACGGAATCAACATGACAAGGCTGACATGACGGAGTGGCTGACGCGGGACGAAGCCCTGGAGCGTCTCAAGGTGCGCGCCCAGACGCTCTATGCCTATGTCAGCCGCGGACGCATCGGCATGCGGCCGGATCGGGCCGACCCACGCCGCAGTCAGTATCGCGCCGACGACATCGCGGCGCTGGAGAGCCGGCGGGCGCGCGGCCGAAATCCCCAGGCTATCGCCGAAAGTGCAATCGCCTGGGGTGAGCCGGCAATCGCCACCACGATCTCGACCGTTTTGCACGGCCGCCTCGTCTATCGCGGCCAAGATGCGGTTGCACTCTGCGAGACTGCCACGCTGGAGCAGACGGCAAACCTGCTTTGGGCATCCGACGCACCAGTGTCGTTCGTGTCGGCGAGCCGCCATGGCAACGGCGCAACTGGCCGGCCGGCGGCCTTCGCGGAATTGGCCGCGTTGGCGGCCAACGGCCGGCCTTCGCTCGGCCGCCGATCGGCTTCGCTCAACCACGATGCGGCCGGCGCCATCGCCGCTTTGGCCCAGGCGCTCGGCGCGGTTCGCGGAACCGGTGCCGTGCATGAAAGGCTGGCGCAGGGCTGGTCGCTCGATGCGGCCGGCGCAGACTTGATCCGCCGCTCGCTGGTACTGTTGGCCGA
>NZ_SUEG01000124.1:11894-15089 GCF_005063415.1 Mesorhizobium sp. | reverse complement strand
GCCAAGGGGCTGTCCACCAAGCGCGACGCGCTGCTGGTCGAGACGAATGGCGGCAAGAACGGCAAGATCGCTGCCGACAGGGTCCTGGTCACGGTCGGTCGGAAGCCGGTGACCGAAGGCTGGGGGTTGGAGCAGATCGACCTCGACATGGCCGGACCCTTCATCCGCATCGACGACCAGTGCCGCAGCTCGATGCGCGGTATCTTTGCCATTGGCGACGTCACCGGCGAGCCGATGCTGGCGCACCGGGCGATGGCGCAGGGTGAAATGGTCGCCGAGATCGTCGCCGGCCATAGGCGCAGCTGGGACAGACGAGCGATCCCGGCTGTCTGTTTCACCGATCCGGAGCTGGTCACCGCGGGCCTGTCGCCGGAGGAGGCCAAGGCCCGTGGCGAGATCAAGGTCGGACTGTTTCCCTTCACCGCCAATGGCCGGGCGATGACGAAGTTGGGCGAGGACGGATTCGTCCGGGTCGTTGCCCGCGCCGACAACCATCTGGTGCTCGGCATCCAGGCGGTCGGCCAGGGCGTGTCGGAACTGTCGACGGCGTTTGGGCTGGCGCTGGAGATGGGCGCGACGCTGGAGGATATCGCCGGCACTATTCATGCCCATCCGACACAGGGCGAGGGTCTTCAGGAAGCGGCGCTGAAGGCGCTGGGGCGGGCGGTGCATGTCTGAGGGCAGGTGATCTCCCCACTTGAGGGGGAGATGGCCGGCAGGCCAGAGGGGGTCGGTTCGACTGACGCGACCTCCCTTGCGATAGAAGGAGGTTAGCGCTCTACGCGAGGCGACCCCCTCTGTCGCCTTCGGCGACATCTCCCCCTCAAGGGGGGAGATTACGCAGCTCACCCCGCAAGCCGGCTAACCATCTCGTGCTGCGCATAGGCGCGGCCGAAGCGGTTGGCTAGAAACGCGTCGAGCGCGATGTCCTCCTGCTTGATGAAACCTCTTGCCGGCAAGCTGCCGTCGGCGAGCATGTCGAGCACCGCGCAGATGGCGGAGGCGGTGGTGACCTGGATGGCACTGCGCACCGTATCGCCGACGCGCCTGGCGTAGATCTTGTTGGCGTAGGTCTCCTGCAGCAGGCGGCCGTTCTTGCGGCCGCTGACGGTGACGAATACGATAACCACGTCCTGCAGCGTCGCCGGCAGGGCGCTTTCAAAGATATCCTTCAGCACGTCACGGCGGTGGCGCAGGCCGAGATCGTTGAGCAGCGCCTTCATGATCGCGGCGTGGCCGGGGTAGCGGATGGTGCGGTAGTTCAGCGTCCGCACTCTGCCTTTCAGCGTTTCGGCCAGGGTGCCCAGCCCGCCCGAGGTGTTGAACGCTTCGTAGGTGACGCCGTCAAGCGAGAACTCCTCGCGCTCCTCCAGCGGCGGCACTTCGACCAGCTCGCCTTCGACGATCGCCTCACAAGGCTCGCAATATTCGTTGATGACGCCGTCGGTGCTCCAGGTCAGATTGTAGTTCAGCGCATTCGACGGGTATTGCGGCAGCGCGCCGACCCGCATGCGCACGCTTTCCAGCGTGTCGAAGCGGCTGGCGAGATCGTTGGCAACGATCGAGATGAAGCCCGGCGCCAGCCCGCATTGCGGAATGAAGGCGCTGTTGCCGGAGCGCGCCAGCTCCTTGACCCGCCTGGTGCTGACGACATCCTCTGTCAGATCGAGATAATGCACGCCGGCGCTGGCCGCCGCTTCGGCGATGCGCGTGGTCAGATGGAAGGGCGCGGCGCTGAGCACGGCGAACTTGCCGGCCAGGGCCGCTTCGAGGGTGCCGGCGGCCTCGATGTCGAGTTCCAGCGTCTCGACCGTTTCAGGCAGTTCGGCCGCGCCAAGCTGCGCCGCCGAGCGGTCGACGAGCGTGACATGGTAGTTGCCCGTGGAAGCCAGCATCTCGGCAATGGTCGAGCCGATCTTGCCGGCGCCGACGACGATGATTTCCTTCATGACCGGTCCCTCGCACCAATGTTAAATTGACGACTAGAATCGCAGCTTGCCTGTCGAAAGGAAGCGTGGGATTGTACGAAACGCAGTCTCTTCTTGCGCAATATGCCGGTAAGGTTCGTCGAAATGCTCAGCGATGCCGACCAGGCTCTGCTTTCTCTACTGCGCATCAATGCGCGCGCCTCGACGGCCGAACTGGCGCGGCGGCTCGGCGTCTCACGAACGACGGTGCAAAGTCGGATCGAGCGGCTGGAACAGCGCGGCATCATTGCCGGCTATGGCGTCCGGCTTTCACCGGACTACGAACAGGGACTGGTCAAGGCGCATGTCCTGCTCACCGTCACCCCCAAGCTTGCCGACAAGGTGGTGCGCAGCCTGCAGGCGCTGGCACCGGTTCGCACGCTGCACTCGGTCAGCGGCAATTTCGACATGATCGTCATCGTCGAGGCGCCGTCGATCAGGGATCTCGACACGCTTCTCGACCAGATCGGCGCCATGGACGGGGTCGAGCGCACGTCGTCGTCGATCATCCTGTCGACGCGGATCGACCGCTGAGCGGCTTGGCGCGGGTCCAGACGCTGGCGGGACAGAGGGGGGCGCGGAGGATCACCAAGGGCGGTGATCGTTCTGGCGTTACCGCAGCAAAGCGATATAGGCTTTCAAAATGTGGATCGATGGCGTGCAGCCGCCCCCTATCTCTCGCAGCATCGCGCGTTCACCCAAAGAACCTAGACAGGAGGCCTTCTTGCCCAAGCAGTGTTTTGGAAAATCCCATGTGCCGTTGTCGCCGGCGGTCAGGGCCGGCGATTTCGTCTATGTCTCAGGCCAGGTGCCGGTCGGCAGCGACGGGCTGGTGGTCAAGGGCGGCATCGCCGAACAGACCGAACAGGTGCTGTCGAACGTCAAGGCGGCACTGGCGCTGGCCGGCTGCTCGCTCGACGACGTGGTCAAGACGACGGTCTGGCTCGAGGACGCCCGCGATTTCGGCATTTTCAACACCGTCTATGCCAGGCATTTCCCGAAAGACCCGCCGGCGCGCACGACAGTGGAGTCGCGGCTGATGATCGACATCAAGATCGAGGTCGAGGCCGTTGCCTACAGGCCGGCCTGACGGGAAAGCGGAGACAGGCGCGATGCAATTCGATCTGCTGATAAAAGGCGGCCGCCTCATCGATCCGGCGTCCGGTCTCGACGCGCAACGCGATCTGGCGATTGCCGACGGCCGTATCGCCGCGATCGACGCCGAAAT
>NZ_SUEG01000124.1:0-11884 GCF_005063415.1 Mesorhizobium sp. | reverse complement strand
ACGTGGCGGCGAAAGCCGAGGAAATTGCCGGCGCCACGTCATCGAGCGCTCGAAGGTCCGCATCCTGGCTTACGTCAACATTTCCTTTGCCGGCATTTTCGGCTTCTCGCAGACCGTGGCGGTTGGCGAATGCAGCGACCTCCGGCTCTGCGAACCGCGCGAAACGGTGGCGGCGGCGCGCGAGCACGCCGACGTGGTTGTCGGCGTCAAGGTCCGCTCGGGTCGCCACGCCGGTGGCACCAGCGGCATCGCGCCGGTCGATCTCGCGCTCGAAGCCGCCGACAAAGCCGGCCTGCCGCTGATGGCGCATATAGACGAGCCGCCGCCCGGCCGCTCGGAAGTGCTGCCGCGGCTGCGCAAGGGCGACATCCTCACCCACTGCTTCCGGCCGTTTCCCAACGCGCCGGTCTTCGCCTCGGGGGCGGTGCGGCCGGACATGCGGCTGGCGCGCGAGCGCGGCGTCATCTTCGATATCGGCCACGGCATGGGCTCGTTCGATTTCGAGGTGGCCAAAGCGATGCTGAGCGAAGGACTGGCGCCGGACGTGATCAGCAGTGACGTGCATCTCTATTGTGTCGACGGTCCCGCCTTCGACATTCTGGTCTGCATGTCGAAGCTGCTGGCGCTCGGCATGCCGCTGGTCGAGGTGCTGCGCGCCGCCACGCAACGGCCGGCCGAGGCGATCGCCAGGCCCGATTTGGGCAGACTTGCGGTTGGTGCGGTCGGGGACATCGCGGTGCTGCGGCTGCGCCCGGGGCGCTTCACCTTTGTCGATTCGGTCGGTGCCTCGCTGGTCGCCGGGCAAAGGCTGGTCTCGGACGGCATCGTGGTCGGCGGCAGCTGGTGGCCGAACGAGGCGGTGGACGATCTCGGCGAGACCGAACGCTTCGAAGCGCATGCGCACGGCACGCATGTCGAGGTGGCGAGCCGGCATTTCGGACGTGACCACGATTGAGGCTGGTGTATGATTAAGTCATATCCCATGTTATGAAGGGCAACGAGGAGACGACCATGCGAACCACTCAACCTCTGACCATCACCCTGCCGCTCGACATGGCGCAGATGGTGAAGGACAAAGTCTCATCGGGCGAGTATGCCACCGAAAGCGAGGTCATCCGTGACGGCCTGCGGACTTTGGCTGCCCGCGATGCGGCCATCGAGCGTTGGCTGCGCGAAGAGGTCGCCCCGACCCTCGAGGATGCACGCGCACATCGTGAACGTCTGTTGACCGCGGACCAGTTGCGCAAGAACCTGTCCAACCGTATCGATGCCGTCACTGCCAAATCCCGCTCCGGGACATGAAATATGAGGTCAGGTTTCATGCTGCAGCCGAACGGGATATTGCCGAGCTGGCGGCGGAACTTGCGCCCTAGGCCGGCGCCGCCACCGCGCTGCGGTTTGTCAACCGGATCATCGATTATTGCCTCAGCTTCGAGACTTTCCCCGAACGCGGTACGCGCCACGACGATATCGCGCCTGGACTGCGTACCGTGGGCTGGCGACGGCGGGCGACAATCGCATTCGAGATCGTCGGGCGCAGGGTGGTGATCCTGCGTATTCTCTACGCAGGCCGTACGCTTGACCTGTCGGAGGAAGAGGAAGAACAGCGCCAACGGTGAGTTGCAAGCGGCTGGGCCGGGCCGCGACCATCCTCCACTGGAACGGATAGCTCGGCCTATCGCACCGGCGCTCCATAAACCGGCGTCGGAATGCCTTCCATCCTCGCCTTGATCTGCAGCGCCACGAATTTCGAATAGAAGCGCGACAGCGCCAGATTGCCGCCGTGGAACCACAGCGCTTGCTGCGCCGTCGGCTTCCACATGTTGCGCAATTCGCCTTGCCACGGCCCGCGATCGCCTTTCACGCCCGAGCCAATCCCCCAGCACGGCCCGACCTTGTCGGCGACTTCGCGCGAGACGATTGCCGCCACCGTCTCGTTCATCGAGAGATAGCCGGTGCAGGCGATGATTGCGTCGGTCGTCAGTTCGGTGCCGTCGTCGAAGAGGATGCCCGTCGGCGTCAGCGACTTGATCCCGACGCCGCTACGGATGCCGATCTCCCCGTCGATGATCAGGTCGCAGGCGCCGACGTCGATGTAGAAGCCCGAGCCGGTGCGGTAGGCCTTCATCAGGAGTCCGGTCTCGTCGTCGCCGAAATCGATGGCGAAGCCGGCGCCGCGCAAGCGGTCGTAGAAGGCCGCGTCGCGCAACCTGATGATGTCGTAAAGCGCCCGCTGGCCTTGCGGCAGCAGCGCGAACGGCGTCGAGGCGACGATCATGTCGGCTTTTTCAGTGGTGATGCCGCAGGCCAGCGCCTTTTCCGAGAAGATCTCGAAACCGATCTCCATCAGCGTGTCGGACTTGACCACCGTGGTCGGCGAGCGCTGGACCATGGTCACCATGGCGCCGCTCTCCCAGAGATCGACGCTGACGTCATGGCCGGAACTTGCCGCGCCGATGACGGCTACCTTTTTGCCGCGGAATTTCTCGCCGCTGGAATACTGGCCGGAATGCAGGATCTCGCCCTGAAAGACATCGGCACCCGGCAGGTCGATCTGCCTGGGCGGGCCATAGGCGCCGGTCGCAAAGACGATGTGCTTCGGGTTCAACGTGATGCGCTCGCCGGCGCGGTCGAGCTCGACCGTCCAGACCTTTTCGGTCTCGTCATAGGACGCTCTAACGCATGTGGTGGAGGTCCAGTAGTTGAGCTCCATGACACGCGTATACATCTCCAGCCAGTCGCCCATCTTGTCCTTGGGCGTGAACACCGGCCAGTTCTCGGGAAACGGGATGTAGGGCAGATGGTCATACCAGACCGGGTCGTGCAGAACGAGCGAGCGGTAGCGATTGCGCCAGGAATCGCCGGCCTGGGCGTTCTTCTCGATGACGATGGCCGGCACGCCCAATTGCCTGAGTCGCGCCCCCAGCATGATGCCGCCCTGGCCGCCGCCGATGACCAGGCAGTAGGGCTGCTGGCTGGCGCCGAGGTCACGTGCCTCGCGGCGCCTCGCCTCCAGCCAGGTCTCGCGTTCCGGATCGGCCTTGTGGCGGACGCCCAGCGGCCGCGCCGGGCCCTTGCGCTCTTCGAAACCCTTGAGATCGCGCATCGCCGTAAACAGCGTCCGGCATTTGCCGTCCCTGAGGCGTATGATGCCTTGGCCCCACGCCGATGACGTCTCGAAAGAAAACCAAGCTTCGATTGTGCCTTCGTCCGAAGTCGCTTCGCCGCTGAGCTGCCACTGGGCAGGCTTCGTGGTTGCCAGCGTCGCCGTCAGCATGTCGCGGATCGCGGCCGCCCCCTCCATCGTCTTGATGTTCCAGGTGAAGGTCAAAAGATCGCGCCAGTAGCAGTCCTCGACGAACAGGCTGGTTGCGGCCTCGACGTCGCCCGCTTCGAGCGCCCGGGCAAAGGAACCCAGCCAGGTGGCAGCCTGTTTCGACGGTGTGATGTCGAGCATCTGTCTTCCCTAACTTCCAGAGACGGTGGCGCTGCCCTCATTCTTACCCTGTCCCGGTTGTTTGCGGGAGAGGGTGAGGGCAGCGCAAACGGTCCGGAAGCTAAGGGCGCAGCGTAAGGCTGAAGCGACTGCCGCTGCGGTCAGGCCCGCGCGCGGGCCTGATCCGAACCGCTATCCAGCCATGCAAGATCGTCCGGCGAAAGTGAGATGTCGAGCGCCTGGAGGCTGTCTTCCAATTCGTCGAGCGAGCGCGGCCCGATCAGCGGGACGGACGGGAAGGGCTGCGCCAGGACATAGGCGAGCGCGACGTGGATCGGGCTTTTGCCCAGCCGCTTGGCGAGTTCGATGGCACGGTCGCGACGGCCGAAATTCTTGTCCGAGTACCAGACCCGGACCAACTCCTCATTGTCGCGCCGGTCGCGGCCGGCGCGGTCGGTGAAGAAGCCGCGGCCCTGGCTCGACCAGGCGAAATTCGGCATCTGCCGGGCGGTAAGCCAGGCCTTCCACTCGTCGCTGGAGGAGGTGACGCAGCCTGCCCAGATTGGCTCCAGCATCTCGGCCAACGAGAAATTGTTGGAAAGCGCGCCGGGCTTCTGCTTGCCGGTGCGCTCGGCATAGGCAATCGCCTCGTCCATGCGTTCCATCGTCCAGTTCGAGCCGCCGAACGGACCGCGAATGCGGCCGGCCTTGACCTCGCGGTCCATCGCATCGACGAACTCGTCGACCGGCACGTCCGGATTGTCGCGGTGCATGAAATAGACGTCGATATGGTCGGTCTGCAGCCGCTCGAGCGACTGGGTGAGCTGCTTGCCGATGACGTCGGGATAGCAGAGCGGCGAGTGCGCGCCCTTGCCGATGACCACCGATTGCTCGCGCACGCCGCGGTTCTTCAGCCATTGGCCGAGCAGCGTCTCGGTATAGCCGGAACCGTAGACGAAGGCGGTGTCGAACAGATTGCCGCCGGCCTCGAAATAGGCATCGAGCAGGATGGCGCCCGACGAGAAGGTACGGAAATCCTCGAACCCGAGCGCCAGGCACGAGGCGGGCCGCGGCAGGCCCGGAATGCTGCGCTTGGGGATGGCGGTCCCGCCGGCGCGCAGCTTCCGTCCGGAGATCGTGTTGACGCGCTTTGCCGGCTTCTCAATGTCGTATTCGAGCCCGATTGCGGCCCGCCATTTATCGAGCACGCGCAGATTGCCGAGACTGTCGGCCCAGCCCATGCCGGGCCAGGCGAACTCCTGCTTCCCGCCGAGAATGGCTTCGCCGGCGGCGTCGACCTCGAATGCGTAAAGCCAGCCGTCTTCCTTGACCTCGACCACCTCGGTGTCACCCGGACGGATGATGCGAATTTCGCCGGTGCCGCCTTGCTGGCCGCCGGCATACCAGAAATCCGCCACCTCGATGCGGCCCTTGTTGCCTAGAATACGCAACACATTGTCCTGCGCGAGCGAGATGCTGCAGGACACTTCCGCGACGATGCCGCCCGGAAAATGCAACAGCGCCGACGCCCATTCGTCGACGCCGGATTGGCCGAGATGCGCAGCGCCGACCACTTCGTCAGGCTCGGCGAAGGGCTTTCCCGCCGCGGCGCCGGCAATCAGCCGCGCCATCGAGACGGGATAGCCGCCGACATCGAGAATGCCGCCGCCGGCGAGATCCTTGGCGTAAAGCCGGTGCTCCGGCATGAAGCCCGGCATGGCGAAGCCGAAACTGGATTTGATCATCTTGATCTCGCCGATCGCACCGGCCCTGATCAGCTCGACCAGCCTGGCCGTCTGCGGATGCAGCCGGTACATGAAGGCTTCGCCGAGAAAGGTGCCGGCCTTGCGCGCAGCATGGATCATGGCGTCGGCCTCGAAGGCGGTCAGGCCAAGCGGCTTTTCGCAAAGCACATGCTTTCCGGCCTCGGCTGCCTTGATCGCCCATTCGGCATGGCTCGGATGCGGCGTCGAAATATAGATCGCATCGACGTCCGGATCGCCAAGCAAAGCCTCGTAGCCGTCGAGGATGCGGGCGCCGGGGAAAGCCTCGGTGAGCCCGGCCTTGCCGGGATTGCGCGCGCCGACGGCGACCAATGTGCCGGTGCGCGAATGGGCGACGCCGCCGGCAAAGGCCTTGGCGATGTTGCCGGGCCCGAGAATGCCCCAGCGAACTTTTTCTGGTTTGGACGTCATGTCGAATCTCCGTGGGGTGGCCGCGATCAATCGCGATCGGACAAAAGAAAGATGGGTTAGCGAATGCGTGCGCCGGTGGCGTCGAAGAGAAGCGAGCGGTCGGCTTTGATCGACACCACCAGGTCGTCGCCATTGGCGCGATGCCGCGAGGCCTCGCGCTCGATGATCAGTTCCTCGCGCCCGCCCCCGGTCCCGGAATTGGCATAGACATAGCTCACCGATCCCAAGTGCTCGGCGACATCGGCCTTGAGGGTAAGGTCGCAATCGCCCTGGCCGGCGTCGAAGAAATGCTCCGGACGCACGCCGAGCACGACATCGCCGCCTATCGCAGGCAAGGCATCGGAAAGCGGCTTGCGCAGTCGCGCGCCGCGATGGTTGACCAGTTCGACGACCGCCGCACCGTTGTCGGCGCCGACGATTTTCGCCGCCAGAAAATTCATTTTCGGCGAGCCGACGAAGCCGGCAACGAAACGGTTGGCGGGGTCGTCGTAGAGATCGAGCGGCGCGCCGATCTGCTCTATATTGCCGGCGTTGAGCACGACGATCCTGTCGGCCAGCGTCATCGCCTCGGTCTGGTCGTGCGTCACATAGACCATGGTAACGCCAAGCTCCTTGTGAAGGCGCGATATCTCGACGCGCATCTGCACCCTGAGCTCGGCGTCGAGATTGCTGAGCGGTTCGTCGAACAGGAACACTTGCGGCTCGCGCACGATGGCACGGCCGATGGCGACGCGCTGGCGCTGGCCGCCCGACAATTGCCGCGGCCGCCGCTTCATCAGCTCGGCGATGCGCAGGATTTCGGAAGCCCGCTTCACCCGCCGCTCGGTATCTGCCTTGGGGTTGCCGGTCATTCTCAGGCCGAAGCTCAGATTCTGCTCGACCGTCATGTGCGGATAGAGCGCGTAGGACTGGAACACCATGGCGATGCCGCGATCGGCCGCCTCGATGTCGTTCACCACCTTGCCGCCAATGGCGATCTCACCGTCGCTGATGTCCTCGAGCCCGGCGATCATCCGGAGCAGCGTGGACTTGCCGCAGCCGGAAGGGCCGACGAAGACGACGAATTCGCCGTCATCGATATCGATATTGGCACCGTGGACGATCTCGAAGACGCCGAAGCGCTTGATGACGTTTTTGAGTGTGACTGCCGCCATGGTGATCCTTACTTGATGGCGCCGGCAGCGATACCGGCAACGAAATGGCGCTGCAGAAGCACGAACACGACGAGCATTGGCGCCGTCAGCATCACCGCGCCCGCCATGATGCCGCCCCAGGACACCTTGGTGAGACCGATCAGCGTGCCGAGCGCCACGGGCGCGGTCATTGCGCCCGGCTTGGAATTGATCAGCAGCGGCCAGAGATAGTTGTTCCAGGAGGCAAGGAAGAGGATGATGGCAAGCGCCGCCAGCATCGGCCGCGCCAGAGGCAGGGCGACGAACAGGAATATCCGCCATTCCTTGACGCCCTCGACCTTGGCGGCGTCGAACAGCTCGTGCGGCATCATCGAAAAACTCTGCCGCATGAACAGCACGCCCAGCGAATTGAACAGCGGCGGCACGATCAGCGCTACCCAGGTGTTGGCGAGCTTGAAGTCGCGCGCCACCATGATGAATTGCGGGATCAGCACGACCGCATAGGGCAGCGTGATGGTGCCGAAGATAATGGCGACGACCATGCCCTTGCCGAAGAAGTTGTAACGCGCCAGCGCCCAGCCGGCCATCGAGGTCAGCATCACCGACAGGAAGGTATAGGTCACTGCCACCGAGACGGAGATGCCGATGGCGCCGATGAAATTGGTGCCGCGCTGCAGATTGCCGACATTGTCGAGGAAATTGCCGTGCGGCAAAAGCTCGATGTCGGGGCTGAAGATGCCGTTGTCGGGCATCGTGGAAAAGACCACCATCATCCACAGCGGAAACAGCCAGACCAGCGCCAGCGGCGTCAGGAAGAGATGCAGTACGATGCTGCGGCCCAATCTGGCCTGGGAACGGCTGACTCTTGAGTGCGAGGTCATTTCGGTTCCCTCGTCAGCCATATCTGTACCAGCGAGATGGCGATCGCCAGCCCGGCCATGGTGTAGGCGATGGCCGAAGCGTAGCCGAAATTGAGCGACCGGAAGCCCTGGCGGTAAAGCAGCAGCCCGAGCGTTTCGGTGCCGCCGCCCGGCCCGCCGCGCTCGGTGATCAGGAAGGGCTCGGTGAACAGCTGCATGGTGCCGATAATCGACAGCACGGCGCAGAACACGATGATCGGCTTGAGCAGCGGCAGCGTGATGTAGAAGAACTGTTTGACCTTGCTGACCCGGTCCAGGGTCGCCGCCTCGTAGACATCCTCGGGAATCGACTGCAGGCCGGCGAGCAGGATGATGGCGTTGTAGCCGGCCCAGCGCCACGTCACCGCCATCATGATCACCGCCATCGCCGGGGTGACGTTGGTAAACCAGTCGACACTGGGCAGGCCGATGCTGTTCAGCAGCTTGTTGATGATGCCGTAGTCGAGATTGAACATCAGCCGGAAAACCGCCGAATAGGCGACTTCGCCGACCACGACCGGCGCGAAGAAGGCAAAGCGGAAAAGGCCACGCGCCTTGAGCAGCGGCGAGTTCAAAAGCACCGCCATCACAATCGCCAGCGAAATCATCACCGGCACCTGGATGACAAGGATCAGCAATGTGTTCTTCAAGGCATTGAAGAAGGCGGGATCGCCGATCAGCCGGCCCCAGTTGAAGGTCGGCGCGAACCGCCACGGCACGGTGCGCGTTGCCTGGAACGAGATCAGGAAGGAATCGATGATCGGCCACAGCCAGAAGATCGAAAAGATCAGCAGATAGGGCGCGAGAAAGCGATACGCCGTGGCGTTCTGGTAGCGCATCGTTTTCCTCCTTTCTGCTTCTCAAGTCTCATGCCTTCTCCCCTTGTGGGAGAAGGTGGATCGGCGCGTAGCGCCGAGACGGTTGAGGGGTGATGGCCGGAGTGCCGCCGGCGCCAAGCTGGAGCACCCCTCATCCGTCGCCTTCGGCGACACCTTCTCCCACAAGGGGAGAAGGGGAGCCGCGCACCGGAGCCGTCTCGTCTAGATCACGACTTGACCGGCAGGCCGGTCGCCGCGGCGATCTGGCTTGCGGCATCGTCGAGCGCTGCCTTGGCGTCGGGATAGCCGCCGGCCAGATACTTGGTCTGCACCGCGCGGATGATGATCTCGGCGTCGCTCTGGAACGGCGTGCCGCGGCTGGGTACGACCTTCGGCAAGGTGCCGAGGATGTCCTTCCACACGGCTTGGCCGCCCCAATAGGGCAGGCCTTCGGAGACATAGGGGTCGTTGAGGGCCGAGATCAGCGACGGCACCAGGCCGAAGCCTTTCAGCATGGTGATCTGGCCTTCATTCGTCGCAAGCGTGTATTTCAGATAGGCGTAGGCGGCTTCCTTGTTCTTCGACACCGAGGTGATGGCGAGCGAGGAGCCGCCGAGATTGGCGGCGCGCGGACCGTCGGCGGTCAGGCTCGGCATCAAATAGACGCCCCATTTGCCTGTCCCATCGGGCGATTCGGTGCGCACGGTGCCTTCATACCAGCCGCCATACATCTGCGTGGCGACCTTGCCGGCGGTGTTGTTGGTGATCTTGGTGCTCCAGTCGGCCGAGGAAATGATGCCGGCGTCCTTCATCTCCTTGATCTTGGTCATGGCGTCGACGCATTTGGGCTGGTTGACCGTGATCGATTGACCATCGGCCGAGAAATAGGCGCAGCCCTGCTCGTTGGAGATCATGCGGAAGAATTCGGAATCGCCGTTGAAATCGGCGTTGGTCATCGTCACGCCGGGATTGGCGGCCTGGATCTTCTTGGCGGCGGCGATGAAATCGTCCCAGGTCTTGATCGAGGACGGATCGACGCCGGCCTTCTCGTAGAAGTCGCGGCGGTAGAACATCGCCACTGGACCGGAATCCCACGGCATCGCATAGGCCTTGTCGTCAACCTCGAGCTCGGTGCGCTTGAAGTCGGGGAATTTTGCCTGGTCTTCCGCGGTGTAGCCGAGTGTGTGCAGGTCGACGAAGCAATCCGGGAACTGGCTCCAGTAGTTTTCCGCTTCGCCGTTCTCGATCGTAACGATATCAGGCAGCCCCTCGCCGCCGGCGGCGCAGCCGGCGATCGACTTGTCATAGGTCGGCTGGTTGCCTAGGTCCTCGACGGTCACCTTGATGTCGGGATATTGCTTGTTGAAGCCCGCTATGGTGGCCTTCAGCGACGAAGCGGCGATATTCCAGCTCCAGATCGTGATTTCACCGGACTGCGCAAAGGCCGGGCTGGAGCCCAAGGCCAGCGCGAGCGCGGCGCAGGTCAATTTAATGCGCATTGAAATCCTCCCATTTCAGTTGCTCTCTGTTTGCGAGCGTGGCTAGACTAGGCCTCGGGAACGCCTTGTCCGCGACAAAGGGAATAAGAAATGAGCGGAAAGTAAGATGCCGGAAAGGCCGTTTTACCAGCCCGGCGCCAGCAGCGTGGAGGGCCTGCCGCTGCTGCTGCAGATGTTCCACACCCAGCCCCTGGTGATGCTCAAGCCACATTGGCACGCCCAGGTTGAGGTGAATTTCATCGTGCGCGGCGCCGTGCACTACCGCATGGACGGACACGGGCTTTCGCTCTCTGCGGGCGACATGTGCCTGTTCTGGGGCGGCCTGCCGCACCAGATGGACGAAGCCTCCGACGATGCCATCTATGCCGGCGCGCATCTGCCGCTGGTGCATTTCTTCCGGCTTCATTTGCCCGTCGATGTCCGCAACAGGCTGATGACGGGGGCGACGCTGGTGACCGACGCTACCGACCGGTCGGACGACCACAATTTCGAACGCTGGAACCGCTATGCGCGCTCCGGCGACCCGGTCAAGGCCGAGCATGCCGTAAACGAGCTTTTGCTGCGGCTGGAGCGGGTGCGCTTCGAGCCTTACCGGCTCGTGCCCGAAACCCCGGTCGAACAGGAGATAGGCAGTCCCTTCGATCAGCAATCGTTGCGCAATGTCGGGCGCATGTGCGACTTCATTGCCGAGAATTTCCTCTACGAGATCGATTGCGTCGACATCGCCGCGGCGGCCGACATCCATCCCAAATACGCTATGAGCATCTTCAAGAAATCGACCGGCATGACGCTCAACGAATATGTGAATTTGCTGCGCCTCAGCTACGCGCAGGCGCTGCTGATGCATCAGGATGCCAATGTGCTGCGCGTCGCCATGGAATCGGGCTTCGGTTCGCTCAGCGCCTTCAACAAGTCGTTCCGCAAGCTTGCCGGCATGTCGCCGTCGGATTTCCGCAGGGGCGTGGCGGGCGCCAGGTGACGGATGGATTCAGCCGAAAGTAGCCAGGCTTCTCGGCAGGCGGTTCATTGGCAGCGGCCCGTTGGCGGTGATCAGGAACTGGTCCTCGAGATTGAAGCTGGCGAGACCGTCGATGTAGAGCGGGATCTCGAATGCCAGCACCATGCCGGCTTCGATCACGACATCGCTGTCGGCCGAAATGAACGGCCATTGCTCGGAAAACACGGAATGGCCGACGCTGTGGCCGAAATGGCCGCGGCGATAGGAACGCAGGCCCTGGCGCGCCAGGCTTTCGCTGGCGGCGCGATGCACGCCGGCGAACGGCTTTCCGGGCATAAGCGCGGCAAGCCCGTCGGCGAAGGCGCGTTCGGCTATCGCATGCAATTCGGCCTGTTCGGGCGACGGTGGCCCGAAGGTGAAATTCCGCGACATGTCCGAGGCATAGCCGTTCACGCTGCACACCATGTCGGCCTTGAGCGGATCGCCGGCGGCGGCGACCGCATCGGCGCTTTTGGGGCGAGCGCCCAGCGTGACGTATTCCGCCGTCGAGATTTGCTGCGATGACCCGGCGGCTGCATCGGCGACGCCTTGCCGGTAGAGCGCGACCAGATCCGACTGACGCATGTCGGTCGCCGCATGCTGCTGCAGCCGCGACAGGCCGGCTTCCGACAGGACGATGCCCCGTTGCAGAAGGTCGATCTCGCTCTGCGATTTGATTGCCCGCAGCCTGTCGATAATCGGCGAGCCGTTGACCAGCGCAGTGCCCGCCAACATCGCCTGCATTGCGGAAAAATCGCCGGCCGGGACAAAATCCAGCTCGATGCCGAGCGTTGCACGCTCCAGCCCGAATTCCGCGAGGATCGTTTTCAGCTCGCGGACGGAGCGGGCAAGCTCGAAGGTCGCCGGGCGGGAAAAACCGGGCGCGCGGCCAACCAGGCTCGCCTCG
>NZ_SUEG01000123.1:1637-15100 GCF_005063415.1 Mesorhizobium sp. | reverse complement strand
CATCAACGGCGTGCCCGGCGTCAAATACGCCATTCCGCTGATCGACGGACAGGTGCTGGCGCAAGGCAATGTCGGCGGCGGCACCGGCGCGCTGGTGCGCGGCATACGCGGCGAGGATCTCGGCAAGATCACGATCGTCGCCAACAACATCAAGGAGGGCTCGATCGTCGGCTTCGACACCGGCGAGGGCGTCGCCATCGGCAGCCGCATGGCCGAGAATCTCGGCCTTGTGCTTGGCGATACGATCACGCTGATCTCGCCCGAGGGCGACGTCACGCCGCTCGGCACGACGCCGCGCATGAAAGGCTATCCGGTCACCGCGATCTTCGAAGTCGGCATGTCGGAATATGACAGCTCCATCGTCTACATGCCGTTTTCGGAAGCGCAGCTTTATTTCAACATGGACGGCAGGGCGCAGACGATCGAGATCTACACCGACAATCCCGACAATATCGACGCGCTGAAGCCGAAGGTCGAAGAGGCGGCGCAGCGGCCGATCAGCCTTGTCGACTGGCGGCAACGCAACAAGACGTTCTTCGACGCGCTGCAGGTCGAGCGCAATGTCATGTTCATGATCCTGACGCTGATCGTGCTGGTGGCGGCCCTCAACATCATTTCGGGGCTGATCATGCTGGTCAAGGACAAGGGCCACGACATCGCCATCCTGCGCACCATGGGCGCGACGCGCAGCGCGATCCTGCGCATTTTCCTGATGACGGGCGCTGCGATCGGCGTTGTCGGCACCATCGCCGGCGTGCTGCTCGGCATCCTGATCTGCCTCAATGTCGAGCGCATCCGCCAGTTCTTCTCCTGGCTGGCCAACGAGCGTTTGTTCAATCCCGAGCTTTATTTCCTCAGCCAGCTGCCGGCCCGGATGGATGCCAGCGAGACGATCTCGGTCGTTCTCATGGCGCTGGCGCTATCGTTCCTGGCGACCCTGTTTCCGGCGTGGCGCGCGGCCAGGCTCGATCCGGTCGAAGCGCTGAGGTACGAGTGATGGCCGAGGCCATTATCGAACTGAAGAGCGTCGAACGGCACTATGTGCAGGGGCCGCGCAAGCTGACCATCCTGAACGGCGCCGATTTTTCGCTGAAGCGTGGCGAGATGGTGGCGCTGGTGGCGCCGTCGGGCACCGGCAAGTCGACGCTGCTCCATACGGCCGGGCTGCTGGAGCGGCCGGACGCCGGCGACGTGATCCTGGCGGGGCGCGCCTGCGGCCGGCTTTCCGACGACGAGCGCACGGCGATCCGCCGCAACGATGTCGGCTTCGTCTACCAGTTCCATCACCTGCTGCCTGAGTTTTCTGCGCTGGAAAACATCATGATGCCGCAGCTGATAAAAGGGCTGCCGCGCAAGGAGGCGGCCGAGCGGGCGGCGCAGTTGCTCGACTATATGCAGATCGGCAAGCGGGCGCAGCATCGCCCTTCCGAGCTCTCCGGTGGCGAGCAGCAGCGCGTCGCCATTGCGCGTGCCGTCGCCAATGCGCCGCTGGTGCTTTTGGCCGACGAGCCGACCGGCAATCTCGACCCGGTGACCGCTTCCTATGTGTTCGAGGCACTGGCAGCGCTGGTCCGGCAATCGGGCCTGGCGGCACTCATCGCCACCCACAATCACGAGCTTGCCTCGCGCATGGATCGCCGCGTGACGCTGGCCGACGGCAAGGTCGTGCCGCTTTAGGGTGTGTCGATATTCAGGTGATGCCGGCCTGCGAACTGGCAGAAGCCCTCCCGCTATATTGCGTGCGCGCGTTCGGCCCGAACGGATCGGCAATCTCCCTCTCAACCCTTTCTTAACCCTGCCGAAATTGACCGCGGCGATTTCGGTGATGCCCGGACCGCGGTCGTTGACATTCGAACAAAATTAGAACAAAATACGAACATACTAACAACAGGAGAGAGTTATGACCGATCTTGTTCAGGATGTCGTCTCGCTGGTGTGCATGAGCACGTTCCTCATTTCCATGGCGATCTGGATCGGCGCGATCTGAGGATTGAGCTCAAGGATGGGCTCGACGCTGATGAGCGAGGGCCGCCTTCGCATATTGGTGCAGGCATTGGGCTAGTAGTTTCAGCTGGCCTTGCGGGCGGCTTCGGCGGGCGACACCGCGGCGGGGCCGAACACGTCCTCGAAAGCGGATTTCAGCGCCAGGTCGAGGTCGGCCATGGTCACGGGAAGGCCGAGATCGACAAGACTGGTGACGCCGTGATCCTGGACGCCGCACGGCACGATGCCGCTGAAATGGCTGAGGTCCGGCTCGACATTGATAGCGATGCCGTGAAAGCTCACCCAGCGCCTCAGCCTGATGCCGATGGCGGCGATCTTGTCCTCGGCCGCCGAGCCGTCGGGCAAAGCGGGGCGATCCGGCCGCACCACCCAGACCCCGACTCGGTCCTCGCGGCGTTCGCCACGTACGTTGAAGGCGGCCAGCGTGCCGATGATCCATTGTTCGAGTGCCGCGACGAAAGCGCGGACATCCTCGCGCCGCCGCTTCAGATCGAGCATCACATAGGCGACGCGCTGGCCCGGCCCATGATAGGTGTATTCGCCGCCACGCCCGGCGGCAAAGACCGGGAAACGGTCCGGCTCGATCAGGTCCTCGATGCGGGCGCTGGTGCCGGCGGTGTAGAGCGGCGGGTGCTCGACCAGCCAGACCATCTCACCGGCGGCGCCGCTGCGGATTGCCTCGGCGCGCGCCTCCATCACGGCGAGCGCGTCGGGATAGGCGGTGAGCCCGGGCTCGATGCGCCATTCGACCGGCGCCGAGCCGGGCAAGGGCAGGAACGACGTGGCGATCTGGCTGCGTTCTGTCATGATATCTCGTCTCGCCACTCATATGGCGGCAATCGGTACAAACGTCCAGTTCCGGCACGTTCGGCCCTTGAAGAGTTATGCCGATGTCCGGCCGATTATTGCTGGCCGCGCACTTGTTTCGCCGGAAACGATTTGCTACACGCCGCGGGCCGGTTGGTTCCGGCTCCTACCACGTGCGGTCGTGGCGGAATTGGTAGACGCGCAGCGTTGAGGTCGCTGTGGGGCAACCCGTGGAAGTTCGAGTCTTCTCGACCGCACCAATCAAATTCGAAAGCGGAACCTCTAACCCATTGAGTTCGAGCATGGCAGGGAGCGTCCTTGTCAGGGGCACGAGGCTTTTGCCTGATTGCGGTCGCGAGTTTGGCCCATGCGAAGAGGCCATCGGCGGGCATGGCCATCTACCGACAAGCGCACATAATTATTCGCGCACCAGGCGTCCGGTCGCCCACCAGATCACAGATACAACAATAATCGATGCGTAGCCGTCCACGGCATAGTGCCAGCCAGTGTACACCGATCCGTACAGGATCAGGGCTGCAAAGGTCCAACCCAGAGCGCCAAGCCAGAGATTGATTGAGGAAAGCAAATAGGCGTTCAATGCGGCAAAGGCGACATGCATGCTTGGCATGGCCGAGATGCCGCCCCCAAGACTTGGCCGGCCGCTCTGGTAAGCCATCAGGAGATATGCCGCGGGTTCCCGCACCATGTAACTATGGTCCAGTCTGTCCAAAGCGGCATTCAATCCGTGGAAGCGATCCACGCCAACAAAGTGGTGGTAGTAAACCGGCCCGACCGATGCCAGCGCCAGGGCCAAGACCGTTCCGAGGACGCACAACGTCAGCGCTGCTGCGCAGAGATAGCGGATGCGGGCAATCTCGTCCGACCAGAGCGACACGAAAAGGATGGTGCCGAACCATTGGTAAAACCAAATGACTTCATAGCTGTTGAAGACGACGAGCGACCAATTGTTGCTGTCGAGCTTATGGACGATCGCCCATGGCGGCATCCCGTGCAGCCATTCATCAGCGTCGGCCAACCAGTTGTCGGCATAGTATGGGACGACGGACGGGATGGCGATCTTGTAGGTAGAGAACGCGGTCAAGCTGGCGAAGAAGAACAGCAGCACCAGCAGACAACCGCGCCAGCGCCTTTGAACCAAATCCAGGGCGTAGCGAACTGGTTGCCGCCGGCCGTGGAGTATCGCGGCACAACAGACACCACCGATAAACAACACCGGAATACCAATAAGAAACTTGCGAGAATAGATTAAGGCTGATGTATAGAATAGTTCTGGATATAGTGCAGATGCGCCTAAAACGTATATCGCCATGAACAGGGAGAGGCGCAATTGCCATATTGCGGAGGGCCTGTAGCGAGAGGCTTCCGTGGTTAGGGCCAAACCAATTTACCCGTTCTTAACGTTTCGCCGGAGAGACACATACACCGATAAGGTAAAAACCTTGCCGCCAGGTTTACTTTTCCCCGGTGATCGACATTTGCCTGCCGGCCCGCACGCGGTGGACTGTTTCCCTGAGCAATCTTGCATCCGCTTTGCTGTCCATGCCCCGTGTGAAGGAACGCCCCGGAGCCTCGGGGGCCGAACCGGCCGGGTGTTTAAACACCGGTCCGCCGCTTCCCCAGTTGACCTATCATAAGTGTTAGCTTATCATAAGCCATGGTTTATGATTATGCAGGAATGGTGGCCTTGGCCGATCCGACACGCCGCAAGGTATTCGAGCTCATCGCCGATCGGCCACGTTCGGTCATCGATCTGACGCGAGTGCTTCCAGTCTCGCAGCCGGCGGTATCGCAGCACCTCAAGGTTTTGAAGGAGGCCCGGCTGGTCCGCGCAGAGCCGAAAGGTGCCAGCAACATCTATCATCTCGACCCGCATGGGCTCGGCGAGATGCGCGCCTGGCTCGACCGCATGTGGGGCGATGCGCTCGACGCCTTCAAACGGGAAGTCGACAACAGCAAGGAGAAGAGGAAATGACGACCATGATCAAGCCCGCGCCGGTCAGGAAGTCGGTGACGGTGGAGGTGCCGCTCGACAAGGCATTCGATGTGTTCACGACAGGGTTCGGACGCTGGTGGCCGGCTTCGCACTCGATCGGCAAATCCGCCCTGACGACTGCGGTGATCGAACCCAAAGCCGGCGGCCGCTGGTACGAGATCGGCGAGGATGGGTCACAATGCGATTGGGGCGAGGTTCTCGCCTGGGATCCGCCGTCCAGGCTGACGCTCGCCTGGCGCATTGGAGCCGATTGGCGCTACGATCCGGCATTGCTGACCGAAGTCGAGATCCGCTTTGTCGCACTCGGCGAGAACGCGACGCGTGTTGAACTCGAGCACAGGCTTCTGGAGAACATGGGCGAGACCGCAGAGGCAGCGCGCCAGGCCCTCGAATCCGAGGGTGGCTGGAGCGGGCTCCTGGACCGTTATGCGGCTGAGGCCCAGCGCCCCGCCGCCTGATCGGAAAGCCTTCCAGTCCATACCAGCGAGGCCGTCGCACCCGTCGGCCTCGCCTCATTCCCGGTGCAGCATGTGCGGTTCTGCCCGGCCACTGGGACTAATGTTGTTGGGCGAACGATGCCCCGACCCGACGGCGGGCACACCACACCTAGCGTTGTCGCGGACTACCCGGCGGTTGGTTAGCGGCGGTACCAGAGCTGGATTACCGGTGCTTCTCGACGAAAGCCTTGCAGGCGGGTGACAACTGTTCGATCATGCTCTGAAGGTCGCATTTGCCGATCGGTGTCATTGGGCAAAGCCGTTTGTAGTCAGGCTTGCATTCCTTGCCCTGAAAAGATTTGAAGGCCTTTGCCTCGGCGGTAATCGGGCTCAAAAGTATTCCCGAACAAACCAACGCAAGGCTGGTAAAGAGATACTTCCCCATAAACACCCTCCATTTATTAGCGGTAGTTGTGGAAATACTAAATTAGAATTATCTAATTATCAACCTGAGCAACCGGCAGCTCGCAAGGTCGTCTGATATCCGTCCGTTGCGCACGGAGAGGCCGATTCTCAAGCCAAATCATGCCGCCGCTCCATCTTTGTGTTCGACCAAGATCTTTTCGGAAAACCGGTTTCCACTTTTCAGGATCATGGTCTAGACCTGACAGGCACCTTATCCGGAAATCCGATGGCGGGAGGCGCTGGTGGAAGGCCAGGACGAACAGATGACCGGCGCCAGGGCGGCCGAGGAGCGCCGCGCCGACATCTATGACGAGGACGGCGTCATCCTGTCGTCGTTTCTCGCCCAGATCGGTGCCGCGATCGCCGATCGCGATACGCTGACGCTGAAGCGTGAAGTCGATGATCTGCACCAGTCGGAACTCGGCCACCTGCTCGAGGCCCTGCACCCGGAACAGCGGCGCGCGCTGGTCGACTTGCTGGGCAAGGATTTCGATTTTTCCGCGCTGACCGAGGTCGACGAGGCGATCCGCCGCGACATCGTCGACAATCTGCCCAATGCGCAGATCGCCGAGGCGGTGCAGGAGCTCGATTCCGACGACGCCGTCTACATTCTCGAGGATCTCGACCAGGAGGACCAGGACGAGATCCTGTCGCAATTGCCGTTCACCGAGCGGATCAGGCTGCGGCGCTCGCTTGATTATCCCGAAGAGACCGCCGGCCGCCGCATGCAGACGGAGTTTGTCGCGGTGCCGCCCTTCTGGACGATCGGCCAAACCATCGACTACATGCGCGAGGACAACAATCTTCCCGACCGTTTCAGCCAGATCTTCGTCATCGATCCGAGCTTCAAGCTGCTCGGCGCCATCGACCTCGACCAGATCCTGCGCACCAAGCGCTCGGTCAAGGTGGAAGAGGTCATGCATGAGACCAGGCATGCCATCCCGGCTACCATGGACCAGGAAGAGGCGGCGCGCGAATTCGAGCAATACGATCTTCTGTCCGCTGCCGTCGTCGACGAGAACGAGCGGCTGGTCGGCGTGCTGACTATCGACGACGTCGTCGACGTCATCCAGCAGGAGGCCGAGGAAGATCTGCTGCGCATGGGCGGCGTCGGCGATGAAGAACTCTCGGACAGCATCTTTTCGACCTCGCGCTCGCGCGTGCCGTGGCTGCTGGTCAATCTTTTGACGGCTTTCCTCGCGGCCTCGGTGATCGGCCTGTTCGATCGCACCATCGAGCATATCGTGGCGCTGGCGGTGCTGATGCCGATCGTCGCCGGCATGGGCGGCAATGCCGGCTCGCAGACCATGACCGTCACGGTGCGGGCGCTGGCGACGAGGGACCTCGACATCTACAATGCCGGCCGCATCATCCGCCGCGAAATCGGGGTGGGCTTCATCAACGGCATCATCTTCGCCATCCTGATCGGCCTCGTGGCTGCTGCCTGGTTCCACGATCGCAATCTCGGCGGCATCATTGCGGCTGCGATGATCATCAACATGTTCGTGGCGGCTCTGGCGGGCATCCTTATCCCGCTGCTGCTCGACCGCTTCAAGATCGATCCGGCTGTGGCTTCGGCGGTTTTCGTCACCACGGTCACCGACGTCGTCGGTTTTTTTGCCTTTCTCGGGCTTGCCACATGGTGGTTCGGCGTGCGCTGAACGGCACCTCAATTGACTTTTACGTAAATGCCGTGCGAGGCTTTGGAAGGTGCCTTGTCCGCCGATTCTGGTACGCGCCTGGACGTTGGCGGCGCCGGCCAGTTGGAACTCGCGGCGTGGCCGGGGCATTGGAGTGACGATGCGGGAATATTATTCGATCACGGAGCTGACCCGCGAATTCGACGTGTCGACGCGGACGTTGCGCTTCTACGAGGACGAAGGGCTGGTGCAGCCGGTAAGGCGCGGCCGCACCCGGCTGTTCCGCCCGTCGGACCGGCATCTCATCCGCCAGATCATGCGCGGCAAGAGGCTCGGCTTCTCGATCAACGAGATCCGCGAAATCATCCAGATGTACCGGGAGCCGCCCGGCGAGGTCGGCCAACTCAAATTGATGATCAAGCGCATCGAGGAAAAGCGCGAGGATCTGCGCCAGAAACGCCGCGACCTTGAGGAGACCCTAGCCGAACTCGACCAGGCTGAGGAATCCTGCGTCGAGCGGCTGGTGGAACTCGGCGTCACCACATAAGCGCGGTGTCAGCCTCGGCTCAAATCCAGCGCCGGACCCTTTTGGCGTAGTCTCGGTACTTCTTGCCGAATTTGGCCGTCAGCACCTTCTCCTCGCTCTCGATCGTCAGCTTCTGCGTCAGGAACGCCGCGATGACCGCCAGCGGCAGGAACCAGGCGATCCCAGAGACAAAGGCGAGGCTGACCAGCAGCAATGTGTTGGCGAGGTAGATCGGGTTACGGCTGACGGCGAAGGAACCTGTGGTCACCAGATGGTCCGGCACGCCGTTCGGATTGAGCGTCGTCTTGGCGCGGATCATGGTGCGGATTGCCGTGAACCAGAGCGCGGCGACCGCCACCAACCCCACAAGGCCGGCGGCGAACAGGATGTCGCCGAGAAGATCGCCGATCCACGGCAGCGGATAGAACAGCCCTAGCGCGACGCTGACGATGATGGCGGCGATATAGATCAGCGGCGGCCATGGGATGTGCCCCAGCTTCGGCTGCCCAGGATTTTGCTGCACGGGTTTCGGGTGAGTGTCGCTCATTGTTGTCCTCCCTCGATTAGCGCGTTCCCGGTTCCGCCGCCTCGGTTTGGGCGGTACAGATGCCGGCGAGCTCGCCAATATGCGCCTTCCACTCCGGGGACTGGTCGTTGCTGTAGAGCCGCTCAAGCGAGGCTTCGCCCTGGAGAGTGTCCAGCATGCAGGCACAATAGCTGGAGCAGAACTCGGTGTCGCGCGCCTGCTCGCAGGATATCTGGCAGGATTTCAGAAAACTCACCTCCCTGCTTTCAACCTGCGCCGGCATGAATTGCGAAAACAGCCAGACCGAGCCGATCAGCACCGGCTGATGGATCAGATAGAAGGCAAGGCTGTGCCGGCCGATGAAGACCAGCGGATTTGCCCAGCGGTCGGGCGTCAGGGCCGACAGCCGCGTCAGCACGCCGGAGGTGGAGGCGAGCTTGGTAACCGCGATGCCGGCAAGCACGGCACCGAACCACGGCAGCAGCGGAACGTAGTCATTGGAGCGCGGATTGGTCGCCGACAGGCCGACCCACCACAAAGCCGGCTGATCGAAAGTTTCGGATCGCAGGTAGAAGGGCGCAGCGACAACGAATACGGCGACAAGCAGCGTCAGCAGCGCCGGCAGGCGCAGGAACGCCAGGCCGAGCAGGCTGGCGAGCGCGATTTCGTGCAATATGCCGAAGAAGATGAAGCCGTCGGGCGTGGCGATGCGGGTGACCAGCGATATTGCGAGTGCTGCCCCGCCAACCATGGCGAAGCGCTTCCAGAAGCCGGTCCAGCGGATTTTTTTGCCATGGGCGAGATAGAGGCTGACGCCGACCAGGAACAGGAAGCTCGAGGCGATGCAGCGCGCGTAGATTTTCCACCAGCCGAAAGCGGTGAGGCCGGGATCGGTGTAGCCGAAGAATTCGAGGTCCCAGGTGAAATGATAGCTCGCCATGGCAAGCAGAGCGATGCCGCGTGCGATGTCGATGGCGGCGATGCGCTTCGACTTCGATTGATCATGAACGGCTGCGGTCGGCGTGTCGATGCTCATGGTCTCGCTGTCTTGGTTCAGCCCCGGCAAGACGACTATCACGGTTGCCACCGTCAAAAGAAGCGGGCCTTTGCGTCGCGTTGGCGCCGGTCAGCATCGGATCTCGCTTTAGGCCAGAGCCGGAAAGCCTTTGGCCGGCTTCGCTTTTTGCCGTGAAGGCGTCGGTTTCCTGTTACCCGGCAAGGCAGCGCCGCGGCAGATTTGTGCTCCAAACCCTGCTTCGGGCGATTCGGCTTCGGGGGAAGCAATGGCTACCCATGTGCGCCATCCGACTGGCTTCCGGCCTTGCGGCCGGCGGATGCCCGCACTTTCGCCTCGCTTTATGCGGTCGAATCCTTCGCGCGCGCCACCGTGTCCAGCGTCATCCCGATCCAGGCCTACGAGATCCTGCACAACGAGCAGATCGTTTCGATCCTCTACACGATCGTGGCGATGCTCGGCCTATCGGCGACGCTGTTCATGCCGATGCTGATCGCCCGCTTTGCCCGGCGCTGGGTCTATACCGCCGGCGCCTGCCTGCTGGCCGCCGGTTCGCTGTTCTTCGTCACCCATACGCTGGCCGGCCAGGTGGTCGGCATGCTCTGCCGCGTCGTCGGCGCCGGCGCGCTGGCGATCACGCTTAATCTCTACATCATGGACCATATCCGCAAGACCGATTTCATGCAGGCCGAGTCGCTGCGCATGGCGTGGTCGATGCTTGCCTGGACCGCCGGGCCGACGCTCGGCATTTTCCTCTACACGCGTTTCGGCATCTATGCCGCGCATGGCGCGGTGGCCGTCTTCGCCATGGCCCTGCTGGCGCTGTTCTGGACTTACCGGCTTGGCGACAATCCGTCGATCCGCCCCGGCAAGACGCGGCCGGTCAATCCGCTGGCCAATATCGGCCGCTTCGTCTCGCAGCCAAGGCTGAGGCTCGCCTGGCTGATCGCCTTCGGCCGCTCCTGCTTCTGGACGACGTTCTTCGTCTATGGGCCGTTGTTCATGGTGATCACCGGCGAGGGCAAGCTGGCCGGCGGCCTCTTGGTTTCGGCCGGCAATGCGCTTTTGTTCATGGCCATCTTCTGGGGCAGGGCGGGACGGCGTTTCGGCGGCCGGCGCACCATGACGTTCGCCTATTTCGCCATGTCGGCGACGCTGCTGGCGGCCGGCGCCGTCGGCGAGGCCGCACCGCTCGTCACCGGCGCGTTGCTGCTTTGCGGCGCGTTTTTCACTATCGCGCTCGATGCTCTGGGCTCGACCGCCTTCATGCGCTCGGTGCGCTCGTATGAGCGGGCGCAGATGGCGGCGGTCTACCGCACCTATCTCGACTTTTCCGAGCTGACGCCGCCGCTGGTCTATTCGGTGGTGCTGGCGTTCTTCGGCCTGGGCGCGGTTTTCGCGACGCTCGGCCTGCTGGCGGCAGTCTGCGGCTTCGTCACCTGGCGCTATCTGCCCAAATCGCTTTGATGTTCAAGTGCGGCATGCCGCTCGCGCACCCAGTTGTGGAAGCGGTGCAAGTCATATTCCTCCGGCATCAGCACGCCGGCCTTGTGGCGCATCGAGCGCAGGCCCATCTGGTTGACCTCGCAGATATCAGCATCCTCCTCCAGCACCTGGGTACCGAAGGCGATGATGTTGTCGATATCCGCCCCCGGATCGGCGAGCGCTTCGGGCGAAAAAAGCCATTCGGCGGTGAGTTCGGTCTGCTCCGGCCCAAGCGGCACCAGCCGCACGGTCCTGACATAGTCGACATGGCCGACGACGAACATCGACGGCAGGCTGGTGGCGTAGGTCTGCCCGGCGGTACGTTCGGCCGGCGTCAGGCCGGAAAAGACCGAGCCGTGGACGCGTCCGTCGCGCGACCAGGTTTCGGCCCCGGCCCGCAAGCCGCCGGCAAATTCCGGCGCGTCATTGTCGGCGTGGCGCGCCCATTCGGGGTCGTCGTGGCGGCCCATCAGGCCGCGGCCATAGATCGGCACCAGCCGCGACAGGTCCTTGTGGACGCCGGGGCAGTGCAGGCACTCGTTGAAGTTTTCCCAAAAGATCTTCCAGTTGCAGTTCATCACCTTGCGCAGCACATGGCCGCTCAGCAGCGTTTCCAGCGGCCAGTTGGCGAGGTCGCCGGATGCCGGATCGAAGGATGTTTCAGCCGAGCCGGCAACATCCTCGGCGAGGTTGACGAAGACGAAACCGCGCCACACCGAGAGCGCGACGCGGTAGAGCGGATGATCGGCCTTGTCGAAACCGTCCGGCAACGATTTCGACGGCACGCGCACCAGATCCCCGCGCAGCGAATAGGACCAGGCGTGGTAGGGGCAGGTGATGAGCCGCGCCTTCAGCCGTCCTTCGCTCTGCTGGCAAAGCTGCGAGCCGCGATGCCGGCAGGTGTTGTGGAAGGCGCGCAATTCGCCGGTCTCGTCGCGCAGCACGACGATCTCCTGCGTGCCTATGCGGAACGTCCTGAAAGCCAGCGGCTGGGCAAGGTCGGCCTCGCGGCAGACCAGCTGCCAGTTGCGATACCAGATGGCCTCGAGATCGCGCTGGTAGGCTGCGATATCCCAATAGGCTGATGACGGCAGCGTCGGCTCGGCCCGCGTCAGGCCGTTGTAGGGACCGCGCTCATTCGGGCTGGGTTGCATGCCGGCTTCCTCCCCATCCGCCAGCCGACACCCGGCTGCGAAAATTGTCAATCGCGGCGCCGGCCGGGCAGCTTGGCGAGGCGGCGCATTCGCCACACGATCCGGCGGAATTTGGTTTGCCGGGCGCGGCGATTCTGCCTATAGTCACCGATGTCGTCGGTTCCATTAGGGACCAAGAGGGAATGCGGTGCGGGCGAATTGCTTGCCCAATGCCGTGGCTGCCCCCGCAACTGTGTGCGGTAGTCCTCTCCATATGCCACTGAAGGTTCGCCTTCGGGAAGGTGGGGAAGGGCGCTGATCCGCGAGCCAGGAGACCTGCCGGCGACAGGAAACTGACTTCTATGCCCTCGGGTGGAGGGCGAAAGGACAAGACATGAATACCGCTTCCGTCTCGCTCGGCGCTTCCGCTTCCTCGCAGTCGCGTTTCATGCAGCTGGCGCTTGCTGCATTCCTCGGCATTTTCGTCATGGGCTTTGTCGGCTTCTCGCATATCGATGCCGTCCACAATGCCGCCCACGACTATCGCCATTCGATGGGCTTTCCCTGCCACTGACAAGGGCCTGACATCATGACACTGTTTCGCAACGTCGTGTTCATCGCGGCGATCGCAGGGCTTGTGGCCGGCGTCGTTCTTGCTTGTATGCAGGCCTATGCCACGGTGCCGCTCATCCTGAAGGCGGAAGTCTACGAACAGGCCGGCGGCGGCCATGACCATGCCGCGGCACCGGCCGCCACGGGCACGATGGCTATGAGCAGCGCCGCTCCGGCACCGGCTGAAGCAATGGCTCCGGCTGAGGACGAAGGCTGGGCGCCGGCCGACGGTTTCGAGCGTTTCGGCTTCAGCGTCGTTGCCAATATCGTCACCGGCATCGGCTTTGCGCTGGTCCTGGTTGCGGTTTCGGAATTCGCCGGCGGCATCGGCAATTGGCGCCAGGGCCTGTTCTGGGGGCTGGCCGGCTTTGCCGCGTTCACGCTGGCGCCGGGCCTCGGCCTGCCGCCGGAACTGCCCGCGATGCCGGCGGCCGACCTTGTCCAACGTCAGATCTGGTGGTGGGCAACAGTGGTGGCGACAGCGGCCGGTCTCGGCCTTATCGCCTTCCGCAGATCGCTGCCGCTGGCGGTCCTTGCGGTGGCGTTGATCGCAGCGCCGCATATCGTCGGCGCGCCGCAGCCCGATAGCTTCGAAACGGCGATCCCGGAAGGCCTGCACCACCAGTTCGTGGTGGCGGTGACGCTCACCAATCTGGTGTTCTGGTTGGTGCTCGGCGCGGTCGTCGGCGTGGTGCGCGGCCGCTTCACCGGCACGGCGACCAGCCTGCGCGACAGCTTTGCCTGACCTCGCTGGCGGGGCACTGACCCTTATCATCGGCGGTGCGCGCTCTTGCCGGAG
>NZ_SUEG01000123.1:0-1627 GCF_005063415.1 Mesorhizobium sp. | reverse complement strand
GAGCGCGCATGCCGAGAGGCTGGTGAGTGCCTGTCCGGCGCCGTGGAGCTATATTGCCACGGCGCAAGCCTATGACGAGGAGATGCGCGAACGGATCGCGCTGCACCGCTCGCGCCGCGGTGCCGGCTGGACGACCATCGAGGCGCCGCTCGACCTTGCCGGCGCGATCGAGGCACTGCCTGACGGCCAGCCGGTGCTGATCGATTGCCTGACGCTGTGGCTGACCAACCATATGCTGGCCGAACATGATGTCGAGGCCGAATGCCGAAGGCTGGCGGATGTGCTGTCGCGGCCGCGTGGGCCGTGGTTCGTGGTGTCCAACGAGGTCGGCCAGGGCATCGTGCCGGAGAATGCGCTGGCAAGACGGTTTCGCGACGCCGCCGGCCGGCTGAACCAGGACGTCGCGGCAGTTGCCGGCACCGTGCTTTTGATGGTGGCGGGGCTGCCGCTCAAGGTGAAATGACATGGCTGATACTATCGACCCCACGGAAGAGGAACGCCATCGCGCCAAAATGGCCAAGCGCAAGGCGGTGCAGGACGCCGAGGTCGCGGCCAAGACGGTCGAGAAAGGGCTGCTGATCGTCAACACCGGACCGGGCAAGGGCAAGACCACGGCCGCCTTCGGGCTGGCGCTCAGAATGCTCGGCTATGGCAAGCGCGTCGGCGTCGTCCAGTTCATCAAGGGCAAGTGGCACACCGGCGAGAAGGACGCTTTTGCCTGCTTCGGCGACCGCGTCGTCTGGCACGCCATGGGCGAAGGCTTTACCTGGGAGACGCAGGACCTGAAGCGCGACATCGCCGCGGCCGAGGCCGCCTGGGCGAAAGCGCTCGAGCTGATGGCCGAGCCGTCGATCAGCCTCGTGGTGCTGGACGAATTGAACATCGCGTTGCGCTACGACTACCTCGACCTCGAAAAGGTGGTCGCGGCGCTGAAGGCGCGTCGCGAAGGCCTGCATGTCGTCGTCACCGGCCGCAACGCCAAGCCGGCACTGATCGAAGCAGCCGATCTGGTTACCGAGATGGGCGTGACCAAGCACCACTTCTCCGCCGGCGTGAAGGCGCAGCAGGGGATCGAGTTCTGAGGGGTTGGCGATCGGTAGGCGCCCTCCAGCATGCCGGTGCGGTGCCGTCGACGAAGCTGCCAATCTCCCCCCTTGCGGGGGAGATGCCCGGCAGGGCAGAGGGGGGTGCTGTCCCGCCGATTTGCCAGGCAATCGGGCTATTCGGAATAGGGCTAAATCGAAAATTGGCGATCCGGCCCACCCCCCTCTGTCCTGCCGGACATCTCCCCCGCAAGGGGGGAGATCGGATGGCGCTTCGGATTTCGCCAACCTTGAATGGGCAGCGCCAACCTGAAGCGATTACCTTAAGCGATTATTTGAGCGTAGCCCTATTTTGTTCTTGCTTTGTGCCGGCAGCTATGCTACTAATTTCAATATGGTGCTAATTGGCTCCAACGACCCGCCGCTTGGCGGGTTTTCTGTTTGCGCTCGATCTCGAGCGCAGGTCACGCCAAGATAACGAGCGCCGCGACCACCCCGAACAGCGCGATCAGCAGCAAGTCGGCGACCCGGTAGAGTTTCAGCGCCCGCCGGATGTCGGTGCTCTCGACGTCGTCGCGCCGGCC
>NZ_SUEG01000122.1 GCF_005063415.1 Mesorhizobium sp. | reverse complement strand
CATAGGCATGTTCGCCGTGCCCGACCGTTCTGCGACAGCGAGCCGAGGGAGAATGCAAATGCCGTCGAACTCCGCGCCGAAGTCGCCGGCCAAGACGCCGGCCGTGCGCTCTTTCGAAGGCGAGCAGCGCACTGGGACGGATATTGAAGAGGAACTCGAGGAAGGCCTCGAGGATACATTCCCGGCCAGCGATCCGGTGTCGATCACCGGAACGGCCATTCCCGGCGCACCCGCAAGACCCGGCAAGCCCAAAAGCGTGGCGGGACAGAAGCGCAAGAAGTGATCTGGACGGCCTGATAAGCAGGGCTGAGGCCGGCACGATGTGCGGCCGGAAATTGCTGCCGCCCTTGCGGTCCTCATCGCGTATTGTCGCCCGATCGGCTCAGAAGCTGCTTGGCACGATCCACGGGTCAATGCCGATGCCGAGCCTCGGGCCCTTGCTGTCGGCCTTGTGGGTCGCGGCATCCACCTTTTCAAGCGATCCGGTCGGCGCGCAATCGAGCTTCACATCGGTCTTGGTGCCGATGCAGGCCGCTTCCTGCTTGGCTGGCTGACTGCCGCCGGCAAATGCGGCGCCAGAGAGCGCCAGCAGGGCGGCGAGCGCGAGAATTGCCTTCTTCATGGTCTGTCTCCGGTTTCAGCGTTGGATTCGTACATGTACGGCATTGTGTACAGATACGCCCGTGACTTAGGGAGTTCAAGTGAATTCGTACATGTACGGAGAAGTTGAGCGCAGGAATTGCCGAACGCTCGGCGCCGGGGCGCGGATCGTTCGGAGAATCCTACAGATCGGGAGAAGCGCTGCTCTTCAGCAATTGACCGGCGGCGTGAGCGGCGCGATCTCGTGCGCAGCGATGGCTTCGAGCATGATGTCGCCGATCCGTGTGATGAACGTCGTCTGGTCGCCGAACGGGTAGAACGGGAAGGTGATCAGCAGCGAGATGGCGCCGTGGCCGACTGCCCACAACATGGTGGCGATGGCGCGCGGATCGCCTTTGACCCTGCCGGCGGCAACGCAGGCTTCGACCCTCTCGATCAGCACTTTCATCGCCGGGTTGCCGCTCTCCATTTCGGCGAAGGTCTTGCCGGTCGGCGGCCTGACTTTTTCGGTCATGAAAACGGTGCGGTACTCGTTGGGATTTTCCAGCCCGAAGGCGCCGTATTCGACCAGCACCGCCTTGAGCGCCTCGATCGGGTCGTCGGCGGTATGATTTGCGATGCGCCTGGCCAAGGTCTCGAAGGCATCCTCGGCCAGCGCGAACAGGATGTCCTGCTTGTCGGCAAAATAGGAATAGACCGACATCGGCGCATAGCCGACGCGCTTGGCGAGCTTGCGGATGGTGAGGCCGTCATAGCCTTCTTCCTGGACAAGCTTGTGCGCGGCGTCGACAAGTTCGGAACGCAGTTCGGCCTTTTGTTTTTCGCGGCGCTCCTGGACGCTTAATGCCAATTCCGACTGCCCTTATTCGTTGGTGGTTGGCAAATTATATACACTGTACGGAACAGGGCAAAGCAGTATTCAAATCGGCCTTCGACGACGCCTGGACAGACGAAACGCTTTCCAGCTTTTTTACTGCCTCTGACGAACAGTCAAACCGCTTCCGGCTGGCGTTCGATCAGCGTCAGCGTCAGCCAGCGCGCAGTCAGCGCCGGTTTTTTCGAGCCCTCGATCTCGATCGTCACGTCGTGGGCAGTCTGCACCCAGCCCGACGGCCTGACCTTGACGTCGGCCAGCACGAAGCGGGTGCGGATGCGCGAGCCGGTCTTCACCGGCGCCAGGAAGCGCAGCGAATCGAAGCCGTGATTGACGCCCATCTTGCTGTTTTCCAGCGGCGGCATGGTTTCGAAGGTCATCGCCGACAACAGCGAAAGCGACAGGAAGCCGTGCGCGATGGTGCCGCCGAACGGCGTCTCGCGGCTGGCGCGTTCCGGATCGCAATGGATGAACTGATGGTCGTCGGTGGCATCGGCGAACTGGTCGATCATGCGCTGGGTGACCACCCGCCATGGCGACACGCCGACTTCCTTGCCGACATTGGCCAGAAGCACATCGAGACTGATCGGTTCCACGCTGATGTCCTCCATCTTCACCCCCGGCATTTCACTCGCCGGATGGCGTGCGTCTCATTCCTTGAACAATGTCAGCCCGTGTTGCACCGACTGCCCGCCATCGATCGGCAGGATGGCGCCGGTGACATAGCTGCCGGCACGGCTGCACAAATAGAGCGTTGCGCCGGCAATGTCATCCGGTGCGCCGATGCGGCCGATCGGAACATGGTTGCCGACATGTCTTGCCTGGTCTTCGTTGCCGGTGGCGAAGGCCGTCATCCGGCTCTGGAAAGGGCCAGGCGCAAAGGCGTTGACGGTGATGCGGCGGGCGGCGAATTCGATCGCCAGGATGCGCGTCAGGTGGTGAACCGCAGCCTTCGAGGCCGAGTAGGAGTAGGCGTCTTCCGCCAAGGGCTGCGTGCCCATCACCGATCCGAGATTGATCACCCGGGCCGGGTCGGCATCGCTGGCGGCGGCCTCGAGCAGAGGCAGCAATTCGCGCGTCAGGTGGAAGACCGCGGTGACGTTGACGCCGAACACCTTGGCCCAGGCATGGTAGGGAAAACTTTCCAGCGGCGCGCCCCAGGAGATGCCGGCATTGTTGACCAGGATATGCAGCCGCTCGGTCCTCGCCCTGACCTCGGCAACGAGCGCCGCGATGCCGGCCTCGCTGGAGACGTCGCCGGCGAAACCCTCAGCCCGGCCGGAGGCGCCAAGCCCGTTCAGTTCGCCGGCAACCCTGACGCAATCTTCACCCTTGCGCGAGGCGATCATCACGACGGCGCCGGCTCTGACCAGAGCGGTCGCCGCCATGCGGCCGATGCCGGTGGCGGCGCCGGTGACCAGCGCCGTCTTGCCGGCGACTGAGAACAGCTCGTCCAGATAGCTCATGGAATTCCTCCGCGCAGTTCACCGCTGTTCGACAGGTGGTTCAAGGAGCGGCTTCGCATCGACAAGGCTAGCCGAACTTCGATCATCCTCGCCACGGATAAAGTACCTGGACCGGGGCGATGGCACGCTTAGCGGCTGAATGGTTAAGCCCGAAATGCAAGGTGTTCGTTCGGCCGTGACATGGGTCGGATGAATGATGCGGCCATTCCCGTTAGCGAGCACCTTGGTAAGCGGTTCATTTCGCACGTGAACCAGTCGTCATTACTCCTCCGCCCAAGCCGCAGGCGGGTCTTGAGGAGTCGGGAGGGTGGCCGAGCAGTGGGGCGAGACTGACATTCGTGTTCGTGGACGGGGACTATGCTTTCAAGGCGAAAGGTATGGGTAAGAAACAACGCACCGTCCTGCTGGCAGCGGTCTTTGCGTCTGTCTTTGGCGTTTTTTTGCTGATCCTGATTCTGCAGATGGTCAGTTTTTTGGTTGACTAGGCCCGGCCAGGAGCGTGCCTTTCCGAAAGCCTGCGCTAGCGCAGGCTTTCCAACTCGCGGATGCGTTTGGCGCCCTCGGCCTCGAGCTGCCTTGTGACGGCGCCGATCAGCGTTTCGGCAACGACGAAAAGTGCGGCGGATGAGTCCCAGGCCGAAGGCACGGCGGTGCGCCCGGCGATGACGTGGCGGGCGAAGCGGGCGATCGGCGACAGCCACTGGTCGGTAAACAGCACGATCTGCACGCCGCGCTGGTTGGCGGTCTCGGCGAAACGGATCAGGCTGTCCTGGTAGCGCCTGATGTCGAAGATCACCAGCACGTCGCGCTTGCCCATGTCGATCAGCCGGTCCCGCCAGACGCTTTCCTGGCCGGCGAGATGGAAGACGTTGGGTTGGATGATAGCGAGGTGGGCGGCCATGTAGCGCGCCAGCGGGTCGGTGAAGCGGCCACCGATCAGGAATGTCTTGCCGCGCCGGTCGGCCAGCTTGGCGACGATGTCGGCAAGCTGCTTGTCCGAAAGGTGCCGGAAGGTCTCGCGCATATTCTCGAGCGTCGCCTCCAGCATCGGCGACACGGCGCTGCTGCCCTGCGAGGAGGGATTGAGCGTGCGCGAGGCCGGCGACTGCAATTGCGCCGCCAACTCGTCTTGCAGCGCCGACTGGAATTCCGGATAGTTCTGGAAGCCGAGCCGGGCGACGAAACGCAGGATCGTCGGCGACGATACGCCGGCGGTGGCCGAGAATTCGGCGACCGTCTTCAGCCCGATCAGCGGATAGCTGGCGATCAGCGTTTGCGCTGCCCGCCGCTCGCCGGCCGGCATGGTGCCGATGCGGTCGGAGATCAGTTCGGCAATGCTGGAAACCATGTTTTTTCCCCACCCTGGCCGGGCCGTTACCGCGTTATCGAAATCGCGTTTGACAAAGCCGGCCAAACTGTATGAAATCATCCGCAGGGACGCAATGAGGCAAAATACGTAACATACGGTACAGCGCTCCCCGGGGACAGCAGACAATGGAGACAGCACGGCCCGCCAGCCTTGCATCGCCTGAAACCGTAAGGGTGACGAACCCCGGCGGATCAAGCCCTTTCGTGCTGACCTGCGACCACGCCTCCAATTTCCTGCCGCCGGAATTCGGAACGCTCGGCCTTGCCGCCGAGGAGCTTTCCCGCCACATCGCCTGGGATCCCGGCGCCTTGCCGGTGGCGCGCCGCATGGCCGAGGTGCTCGATGCGACGCTGGTCGAGACCTGCATTTCGCGGCTCGTCATCGATTGCAACCGACCGCTCGATGCGCCGGACCTGATAGTGACGGTCAGCACCAGCGAAAAAACCGTGGTCCCGGCCAACCAGGGACTTTCCGCCGACGAGCGGGAGGCGCGCATCGCGCTGGCTTGGCGGCCGTTCCATGACCGGATCGCGACGATCATCGACGAGCGCCTGGCGGCCGGGCGGGAGACGCGGCTGGTGTCCATCCATTCCTTCACGCCGGTCTACAAGGGCAAGAGCCGGCCCTGGCACATCGGCATCATCCATGACGAGGACCGCCGGCTGGCGGCGCCACTGATCGCGGCGCTGCAGCAGCTTGCCGGTGTCACCGTCGGCGTCAATGAACCCTATTCGCCGGCCGACCGCGTCTATTTCACACTGGAACGCCATGCCCGCTCGCGCGGGCTGCCCTGCGCGATGATCGAAATCCGCAACGACGAGATTTCCGGCGCAGCCGGGCAGCGGAAATGGGCGGATCTGCTCACGGATATCTTTCTCAATCTGGAGCCCAAAGCGGCCAAGGCCTCCAGACCAAGCGCAGTCGGAAAGTCAGTTCAATCGGCCAGCTAAGAAACCAAAAGGGGACTTCAAAATGGTAGCACCGGGTTACAGCGAAGTTGACAAGAAGGAGGACCTGAAAGTTCTCCACGGAATGGGCTATGCTCAGGAACTTTCGCGAAGCATGAGCCGCTTCTCGAATTTCGCGATCTCGTTCTCGATCATCTGCATCCTCTCAGGCGGCATCAATTCCTTCGCGCAGGCGACGTCGTCCATCGGTGGCGCCGGCGCCGGTATCGGCTGGATCGTCGGGTGCATGGTTTCGGGATTTTTCGCGCTCGCCATGGCCCAGATCGCCTCGGCATTTCCGACGGCAGGCGGCCTCTATCACTGGGCATCCATTCTAGGGAACCGGTTCACTGGCTGGCTCACCGCATGGCTTAATCTGCTCGGCCTGATCACCGTGCTGGGCGCCATCAATATCGGTACCGCATTCTTCTTCGTTGGAACGTTCGGGAGCTGGTTCGGCATTACCGGTACTCCGGGCGAGATTGTCGGATTTGTTGCCGTCATCACCGTGATCCAGGCGCTCTGTAATCATTTCGGCATCAAGCTGACCGCCATGCTGACTGACGCTTCCGGCTTCCTGATCCTTGGCGCAACAGCTGTGCTGATCGTTGCCTGCCTAGTGTTTGCGCCCGCAATCGACATCACGCGGCTGTGGACCTTCACCAACTATTCGGGTGATGCCGGCGGCGGTGTCTTCCCACAGTCGGATTCCATGAGCTACCTGTTCCTGCTCTGCCTTCTGCTGCCGGTCTACACCATCACCGGATATGATGCGTCGGCGCATACTTCGGAAGAAACGCTGAAGGCAGCGCATTCTGTTCCGCGGGCGATCATTTCGTCCGTGCTCTGGTCGTCGCTGATCGGATGGGCGATGGTCTGCGCGATCGTTCTGGCAATTCCGGACCTGGCGGCAGGCGCCAAGCAGGGCTGGAGCGTATTCTTCTCGACAATGGATGCAATCCTACCGGGCTGGCTGAAAGAACTGCTCTATCTGGCAATCCTGATCTCGCAGTTCCTCTGCGGACTCGCCACGGTGACGTCGGCCTCGCGCATGCTGTTTGCCTTCTCTCGCGACGGCGGCATGCCGGTCGGTTCGGCCGGGCTCGCCAAAGTCAGCCCAACCTGGCGTACGCCGGTCAACGCCATCTGGACCGCTGCGTTCCTCGAGATCATCTATGTCTTTCTTGCCCAGTTCATTTCGATCGGCGGCACCAACATCTACACCATCGTCGTCAATTCGACGCTGGTGTTCCTGTTCCTGTCCTTCACCATTCCGATCGCGCTCGGCATGATGACTTTCGGAACGGCGAAATGGCCGAATCCCGGCCCATGGAATCTCGGCGCCGGCCTGTTCAAGCTGTTTTGCATCCTGTCGGTCATCGGCATGGCGATCATCTTCTACATCGCCATCCAGCCGCCGAACGACAAAGTGCTCTATATCACCCTGGGCTTCATTGTACTGACCGCGGTGCTTTGGTTCGGTTTCGAGAACCGCCGCTTCCAGGGTCCGCCCATCGGCGACCAGATCGCAAAGCGCCAGGCGGCGATCAAGGCAGCCGAGATAGCCGTCGGCGAAGCGGGCGCCTGACGCTCTCTCGTGACCATGGCCGGCATCGCGTCGGCCATGGTTTTCATTCCCTTTTCAAAACGACAAGCACTGGAGTGCCAAAGGAATGGCCGGAAATTTCTCGTTCGATCAGTTGAAGCAAGCGGTCTCCAGCGGCGAGGTCGACACCGTGCTGGCCTGCATCGTCGACATGCAGGGGCGGCTCGCGGGAAAGCGGTTCCTGGCCCGGTATTTCGTCGATTCCGCGCATGATGAGACGCATGGCTGCAACTATCTCTTGGCCGCCGACATCGATATGGAACCGGTGCCGGGCTACAAGGCGGCGAGCTGGTCGAAGGGCTATGGCGATTTCGTCATGAAGCCGGACCTTGCGACGCTGCGGCGCGTTCCGTGGCTGGAAAAGACGGCGCTGGTGATCTGCGACGTGCTCGACCACCATACCCATGACGACTTGGCGCATTCGCCGCGCGCCATGCTGAAGAAGCAGGTCAAGCGGTTGCAGGATCGCGGCTATATCGGCTATTTCGCTTCCGAGCTCGAATTCTATTTGTTCAGCGAAACCTACGATTCCGCCCGCAAGAAGCACTGGCAGGGCCTCGAGACGGCCTCGCCCTATATCGGCGACTACCAGATCGGCATCACCACCAAGGAAGAAGGCGTCATGCGCCGGCTGCGCAACGAGATGGAGGCGGCCGGCATCCCGATCGAGAATTCGAAGGGCGAGTGGGGTCCTGGCCAGGAAGAGATCAATGTCCGCTACGCCGAGGCGCTCGACATGGCCGACCGCCACGTCATCCTGAAGAACGGCGCCAAGGAAATCGCCGAGTCCGAAGGCAAGGCGATCTCGTTCATGGCCAAGTACAATTACGGGCTCGCCGGCAATTCCAGCCACATCCACAATTCGCTGTGGAGCGCCGACGGCAAGACGCCGTTGTTCTACGACAAAAATGCCGAGTGGACGCTGTCGACGCTCGGCCAGCAATGGGCGGCCGGCCAGCTTAAATATGCCAAGGAATTCACCTGGTTCCTGGCGCCCTACATCAACTCCTACAAGCGCTTCCAGGCCGGCACCTTTGCGCCGACCAAGATCATGTGGAGCGAAGACAACCGCACTGCCGGTTTCCGTCTTTGCGGCGAGGCCACCAAGGGCATCCGCATGGAATGCCGCATCGGCGGCGCCGATCTGAACCCCTATCTGGCTTTCGCGGCGCTGATCGCGGCCGGGCTTGCCGGCATCGATGAAAAGCTTGAACTGCAGAAGCCCTTCGTAGGCAACGCCTACCAGGCCTCGCAGCTGCCCGAAATTCCAAAGACATTGCGCGATGCCACCGCGACGCTGGCGGAATCGAAAATGCTGAGGCAGGCGCTCGGCGACGATGTGCTGGAACATTATGTCCACACGGCACACTGGGAACAGTTCGAATACGACCGCCGGATTACGGACTGGGAACTGCACAGGGGGTTCGAGCGGTATTGAATGACCTGGCAATGTCGGCGCCGCCCGCCCTTCACCTTTACCTCTCGTGAAGAACGGGAAGAGGGGGTCGCCAGCGCTGGAGCTTGTCCCTTCTCCGTCACTATAGGCGGAAAGGTGCCGGCAGGCGGATGAGGGGCGGCGTGACCAACGAGAATTATTGTAGAATGCGAGGATCCAAGGCATGGCCGAAACGGTCAAGATAAAATCCCCCGTCGACGGTTCGATCTATGCCGAACGGCCTCTGGCGACGGACCAGGCGATCGGTGCCGCGGTCGAGCGCGCCAAGGCGGCGCAGGAGAAGTGGGCGCAGACGCCGGTCGTCGAGCGCGGCAAGTACATGCTTGCCATGCTGGAGGCGCTGGTCGCGATGACCGACGAGATCGTGCCGGAGATCGCCTGGCAGATGGGCCGGCCGGTGCGCTATGGCGGTGAGTTCGGCGGCGTCAGGGAACGCGTCAGCTACATGGTCGAGATCGCCGAGGCGGCCCTGAAGCCGGTCATGGCCTCCAATCCGAAGGAGGGCTTTCGCCGCTATGTGAAGAAGGTGCCGCTCGGCGTGGTCATGGTGATCGCGCCGTGGAACTATCCCTATCTCACTGCCGTCAACACGATCGTGCCGGCGCTGATGGCGGGCAGCGCCGTCATCCTCAAGCACGCGGCACAGACATTGTTGGTCGGCGAACGTTTTCAGCAGGCGTTCGACAGAGCCGGCCTGCCCAAGGGCCTGTTCCAGAACCTCGTTATGAACCATGCGCAGACCGAAAGGCTGCTCGGCTCCGGCAAGATCGACCACGTCAACTTCACCGGCTCGGTCGCCGGCGGCCGCGCCATCGAGAAGGCGGCGGCGGGCACCTTCATGACGCTCGGCCTCGAGCTTGGCGGCAAGGATCCGGCCTATGTGCTGCCGGATGCCAAGATGGACCATGCCGTTGCCAATCTGGTCGACGGCGCCTTCTTCAATTCCGGCCAGTGCTGCTGCGGCATCGAGCGCGTCTATGTCCACGAGAAGGTCTACGATGAATTCGTCGAAGGCTTCGTCGCCGAGACGAAGAACTACGTCGTCGGCAATCCACTCGACCAGGCGACCACCATGGGGCCGATGGCGCAGGCGCGCTTCGCCGACCTGATCCGCGAGCAGAAGGCCGAGGCGCTGCGCAAGGGCGCCAAGCCGCACATCAATATGAAGGTGGCCAACGACAGGCAAGGTTCGCCCTATCTGGCGCCGGAAGTGCTGACCCAGGTCGACCACCAGATGAGCGTCATGCGCGAGGAAAGCTTTGGCCCGATCGTCGGCATCATGAAGGTGCGCAACGACGAGGAAGCGATCGCGCTGATGAACGACAGCCCTTATGGGCTGACGGCCTCGATCTGGACGCGCGACACGGACCATGCAGCGGCGATCGGCGATCGCGTCGAGACCGGCACCGTGTTCATGAACCGCTGCGACTATCTCGATCCGGCGCTGGTCTGGACCGGCGTCAAGGACACCGGCAAGGGCGCGGCACTGTCGGCCATCGGCTACGACAATCTGACCAGGCCGAAATCATACCATCTGCGCGAAGCGATCTAAGGTGGCGATCGACAAGCATACGATCGCTGTTGAGGGGGAGTAATGGCGGATACGCAACAATCGGCCCTGCCAGATCGTGAAGGTCCCGAGGGTATCGGCGGATGGCTTGTCCTGCCGATGCTCGGGTTGATGCTCACGCCGATACTGGGGCTGATGCAAATGTTTGGTGTCGACTATCTCGGCTTCGACTGGCAGGCCTTCAGTTTTTCTCAAGGTGCGCTGCTCGTTGCCGAACTGGTGACAGCAGGCGTTCTAAGCTTTACAGCCCCGGCCCTGTTGTTGTTCTTCATGTTCAAGCGCTGGGAGATATTCCCCGGCTGGTACATGATTTGGGCAGTCGCGATGCCGGTATATGCCATCCTCGACCCATGGGCCGCGCATCTGGTTTTTCCCGAGACCTTTCCAGCCTTGGCTGATGCGTTCGACAGAGAAACGATGCGCGGAATTTACCGTTCCGTTTGGAGCGCAGTCATCTGGATTCCGTACATGATGCGCTCAGAACGAGTGGCCAATACCTTTGTGAATTAACGACATCCGAGAGCATGAAAGCAGTCAAGAAGGTCGAAATGACAAAACTCGTTTCCAAATGGAATTACCCGACGACCGTCCGCTTCGGCGCCGGGCGCATTAAGGAACTGCCGGAGGTGCTGGCGGCGACCGGCATCAAGCGGCCGCTGTTCGTCACCGATCCGGGACTGGCCAAACTGCCGGTGGTGGCCTCGACGCTGAAGATCCTCGACCACGCCAAGGTGCCGTATGGCGTGTTTTCGGAGGTCAAGCCGAACCCGGTGGATTCCAACCTGACCGCCGGCATTGCCGTGTTCAAGAAGGGCAAGCATGACGGCGTCATCGCCTTCGGCGGCGGCTCGGCGCTCGACCTCGGCAAGCTGATTGCCTTCCAGGCAGGGCAGACACGCCCGGTCTGGGATTTCGAGGATGTCGGCGACTGGTGGACGCGCGCCGATGCCGATGCGATCGCGCCGATCATCGCCGTGCCGACCACTGCCGGCACCGGCTCGGAGGTCGGCCGCGCCGGCGTCATCACCAATGAAGCGACCCATACCAAGAAGGTCATCTTCCATCCAAAGCTTTTGCCGGCGATCGTCATTGCCGATCCGGAGCTGTCGGTCGGCATGCCCGGCTTCATCACCGCCGGCACCGGCATGGACGCGCTCGCCCATTGTCTCGAAGCCTATTGCGCGCCGGGCTATCACCCGATGGCCGACGGCATCGCCGTGGAAGGCATCAGGCTGGTCTTCGAAAACCTGCCGAAAGCCTATGCCAACGGCAAGGATCTGGTCGCCCGCGCCAACATGATGAGCGCCGCCGCCATGGGAGCCGCCGCCTTCCAGAAAGGGCTTGGCGCGATTCATTCGCTGTCGCATCCGATCGGCGCGCTCTACGACACCCACCATGGCATGACCAACGCCGTGTTCATGCCCTATGTGCTGGCCTTCAACCGCGAGGCGATCGAGCCGCGCATCGCCCGGCTCGCCGCCTATTGCGGCATCAAGGGCGGCTTCGACGGCTTTGCCAAGGCGATCATCAAGCTGCGCAAGGAGATCAAGGTGCCGCACGCACTACCCGGCCTGATCAAGGGGCTCGACATGGACAAGAAGCGCAAGGGCCTGATCGCCGACATGGCGGTGGTCGACCCGACCGCCAGCGGCAACCCGGTCAAGCTGACCAAGAAGGCGGCGCTGACGCTGCTGGAAAACGCCGTCGCCGGCGCCGTCTGAGACAACTTCCGCATTGGAATCCACTTGGGAAAAGAGGCGAAGAAAGGGGGAAGGATGAAAGGCAAGGCCGAAACTAGTTAGCCGGAAAAATAACGGCGTAGCGATTGCTACAGCCGGGTAAAAAGAGTTTACTTTTTCGTACTGCAGGGCATCGCTTTCACAAAGCTTTCATCTGGCTGTCACACGAAAACGATACCGCATCGCAGGCGTCCAACGGCGTCAGTTCAACGGAGAGAACACATGTTCAAATTCACGGGAAAACTGCTTTCCCTTTCGGCCGTCGCCC
Source organism: Mesorhizobium sp. (assembly GCF_005063415.1). GTDB lineage: Bacteria > Pseudomonadota > Alphaproteobacteria > Rhizobiales > Rhizobiaceae > Mesorhizobium. The sequence continues at coordinate 3,502 of NZ_SUEG01000122.1, read as the reverse complement.
TGATGGCGACCTCTGCCATCTCGTCGGCCCAGTCCATGGATGAACTGGTCGCCGCAGCCAAGGCTGAAGGCCAGCTCACGGTCATCGCGCTGCCGCATGACTGGTGCGGCTATGGCGCGGTCATCGACGGCTTCAAGGCGAAATATCCGGAACTCACCATCAACGAACTCAACCCCGATGCCGGCTCCGGCGACGAGGTCGAGGCGATCAAGGCCAACAAGGACAACAAGGGCCCGCAGGCGCCCGACGTCATCGACGTCGGCCTGTCGTTCGGCCCGACCGCAAAGAAGGATGGCCTGATCCAGGCTTACAAAGTATCAACCTGGGACTCGATCCCGGACAGCGCCAAAGATGCCGATGGCTTCTGGACCGGCGACTATTACGGCGTGCTTTCGTTCCTGGTGAACAAGGACCTGGTCAAGGAAGCGCCGGCCGACTGGGCCGACTTGCTGAAGCCGGAATTCGCCAATACCGTGGCGCTCGCCGGTGACCCGCGCGCTTCGAACCAGGCCATCCAGGCCGTCTATGCCGCCGGCCTTTCCGGCGGTGCGGCTGCCGGCGAAGCCGCCGGCACGGCTGGTCTCGACTTCTTCAAGAAGCTCAACGCCGCCGGCAATTTCGTGCCGGTCATCGGCAAGCCCGCGACGCTTGCCCAAGGCCAGACGCCAATCCTGGTGACCTGGGATTATAACGCGCTTGCCGGCCGCGATACGCTGAAAGGCAATCCGCCGGTCGACGTCGTCGTGCCGAAGACCGGTGTCGTCGCCGGCGTCTATGTTCAGGCGATCAGTGCCTACGCGCCGCACCCGAATGCTGCCAAGCTATGGCTGGAATATCTCTATTCCGACGAAGGCCAGATCGGCTGGCTGAAGGGCTATTGTCACCCGATCCGCTTCAACGACCTCGCCAAGAATGGCAAGCTCCCGGCTGAAGTGATGGCCAAGCTGCCGCCGGCCGAGTCCTATGCAGCCGCGGCGTTCCCGACGCTCGACGAGCAGGGCAAGGCCAAGGAAGCCATCACCAAGAACTGGGATGCCGTCGTCGGCGCCAACGTCAAGTAAGACTTGAGATCAGCCGGGCGGCTTAGATCGCCGCTCGGCATACCTCCAGGACGGTAGCCGGCGCATGACCGATATCTCGTTGTCCGATCACGCTGTTGCCGGGAAGACCGCGCCTCCTGCCGACGCCCGCAGCATGAGGCTGCCGACGCAATGGCTTGGCGTTGCGCCTTTCTTCATCTTCGCCATCATGTTCCTGATTCTGCCGACGCTCTATCTGATGCTGGGTGCATTCCGGAACGATGCCGGCGAATTCACTTTTGAAAACATAGTGGCCTTGGCGCAGCCGTCGATCGTTGCCGCCTACTGGATCTCAATCAAGGTCAGCCTCGCCTCGTCGCTGATCGGTGCTTTCGCGGGGCTTGCCATTGCCATCGCCATTGTGCGCGGCGGGCTGCCGGAGTGGATACGCTCGGCGACACTGACCTTCTCCGGCGTGGCCTCCAATTTTGCCGGCGTGCCGCTGGCCTTCGCCTTTCTCGCGACGCTCGGCCGGCTCGGGCTCGCCACGGTGCTGCTCAACGTCTTGGTCGGCTTCAACATTTATGCCCATGGTTTCAACATCCTGTCGTTCTGGGGCCTGACGCTGACCTATGTCTATTTCCAGATCCCGCTGATGGTGGTGATCATCGTGCCGGCGATCGATGGGCTGAAGAAGGAATGGGGCGAAGCGGCGGCAACGCTTGGCGCGACCCAGGCGCAGTTCTGGCGCATGGTCGTCATTCCGGTGATCTGGCCAAGCTTCCTAGGCACCGTCATCCTCTTGTTCGCCAACGCCTTCGGTGCCATCGCCACCGCTTACGCTCTGACCGGCTCCTCGCTTAATATCGTTCCTATCCTGCTCTACGCGCAGATCCGCGGTGACGTGCTGCACAATGCCCATCTCGGCTACGCCATCGCCTTCGGCATGATCGTCATCACCGGGCTGGCCAATGTCTTCTACATCTGGTTCCGGACGCGCTCTGAGAGGTGGCTCAAATGAAGTCCGGCAGGTTCTGGGCCTGGATCGTCTTCGCACTGGGCGCGGCCTATTTCTTCATTCCGCTGATCGCGACCGTGGAATTCTCCATGCGCATGCGGCGCGGCGCCTATTCCTTCGATGCCTATCAGGTCGTGCTCGGCGATCCCCGCTTCCAGGCGACCTTCATCTATTCGGTGGTCGCCGCCATCTTCACCATCGTCCTTGGCGTGCTGGTGGTGGTGCCGGCGGCGTACTGGATTCGTCTGCGGCTGCCGCAGCTAAGGCCCGTCGTCGAGTTCATTACGCTGCTGCCGCTGGTCATCCCGGCCATCGTTATCGTCTTCGGCTACATCAGAATGTACGGGTCGAATTCACCGCTGCCGTTCCTGGCCAGCGAGACAGGAGCCAATGCCTTGCTGGTCATCGGTTATGCGACACTGGCGCTGCCCTATATGTATCGCGCCGTCGACACCGGACTTCGCACGATCGACGTGCGGACACTGACCGAGGCGGCGCAGATCCTCGGCGCCGGCTGGGGCACGATCATCACCCGGGTCATCCTGCCCAACGTGTTGATCGCGGTGCTGTCGGGCGCCTTCCTGACCTTCGCCATCGTCATCGGTGAATTTACCATGGCCAGCCTGCTCAACCGGCCTGCCTTCGGACCCTATCTGCAGAACGTCGGCGCCAACCGCGCCTACGAGCCGGCGGCGCTTGCCATCATCGCCTTCGCCATCACCTGGGGCTGCATGTCGCTGATCCAGATCCTGTCGCGTTTCGCGCCGCGATCGGCGAACCGTCCGAACTGACCCGAAGGAAAAAGCCATGACCGAGCCATTCCTCTCAATCCAGCATGTGCGAAAATCCTTCGGCCCCATCACCGTGGTGCAGGATTTCAACCTCGACGTCGAGCCGGGCGAATTCGTCTCCTTCCTCGGCCCGTCGGGCTGCGGCAAGACGACGGTGCTGCGCATGGTCGCCGGTTTCGAGGAGCCGTCCGCCGGTAAGATCGTCGTGGCCGGCAAGGACATCACCCGGCTCAAGCCCAATCAGCGCAATGTCGGCATGGTGTTCCAGGCCTATGCGCTGTTTCCGAACCTCACCGTGGCTCAGAATATCGGCTTCGGGCTGAAGGTCGCCGGCATGCCGAAGGCCGATGCCGACAGGCGCGTTGCAGAAATGCTCGACATCATCAAGCTGCCGCAGATGGGCGACCGCTATCCCTACCAGCTGTCCGGCGGCCAGCAGCAGCGCATCGCGCTGGCGCGGGCGATTGCGCCGAAACCGAAGCTGCTGCTGCTCGACGAGCCGCTGTCGGCGCTCGACGCCAAGGTGCGCGTGTCGCTTCGCGAGGAAATCCGCTCGATCCAGAAGAAGCTCGGCATCACCACCATCTTCGTCACCCACGACCAGGAAGAGGCGCTGTCGATCTCCGACCGCATCGCCGTCATGTATGGCGGCAAGGCCGAGCAAGTCGGCACGC
>NZ_SUEG01000121.1 GCF_005063415.1 Mesorhizobium sp. | reverse complement strand
GTGCAGGCTGCAAACAACGGCCGCGGATAGGAGTTGGAGTCCACCGGCATCTGACCTTACCGATTTGTAACCAAATTCACGCGAACGTGCGCGTGGCGGCTCCAAATCCCGACATCGTTTCTGCCCAGTTTCCGGCCCCCGAACCCGCTCCGGTGCCAGACACAGATGTTGCAGAACCCGCCCACGCACGTCAGCTCGATTCTCATCCTCCAGACGAAATTCATCGGCGATCTTGTCCTCGCCTCCGCGCTCGTGGCACCCCCTGTGCAGCGTGGTCGCGAGCTTTACGCGATGGTGCGCGCTCTGGCCCGGTTCCGGTTTAACCTGACCATCGACCTGGCCGATTCCAAAACCTCACGCATCATCGTCAGGCTCGTCAAAGCCAAGACCCGCCTCGGATATGATCCTCCCGAAAAACCGTTGCGCTGGCTGGAACGCCAGCCCGCCAACGTCCTGGCCAAGCCGTTTGGCTTTGGTGGCCAGCATTATCTCTACCGCTATCTTTCGCCGCTTGAGGCTTTTGGCGTGGAGTTGCGTGCGCAGGTTCCAACAATTGAGCCGCTGCCTTTAGAGACCGCCAAGGCATTGGCGCTTCTCGACCGGCATCATCTTCGGCGTAGCGCCTTCATAGCCGTTCATTCGGGAGCGAGCCTCCGGGGGCGGCAATGGCAACCGGAACGTTTTGCGCTGGCGATCGACGAGATCTCGCGACAGACCGGGTTGGACTTCCTGCTTGTCGGCGGCCCCGGTGAACGGGCATCTGCCGAGCGCATCGTCGCCAAGGCCGCTTCGCCGGTCGTCAACGTGGTCGGGCGCTGTCGCTGGCAACGCTGCTGGCGGTCCTCGGCCAGGCACGCCTATTTCTGGGGAACGAGAGTGGCCCGATGCACATGGCCGCCGCTGCCGGAACGCCAGCTGTCGGGCTCTTCGGCCTGACCGACCCGGCCGTCTGGGGTCCTGTCGGCGTGGCCAGTGTTACGCCGCGGCCTCCATGCCTTGCGAGTGCATAGCCAGGGACCTGTGCCGCCGTCCCGATCCGAGTAAGGCTTGCTGCGTCTGGCGACTTGAGGTCAAAGCGGTGGTCGACGCAGTGCGCGCGCTCCTTTCGCGTACGGTTAAGGACGTGGAGCACGCATTGTGACCTCGCGCTTGCCAAAGGTCAGGCCGGCGGTCAAATTGCCGCTGCCGACGCTTTTGCAGGGGCATCGTCCCGATTTCCGCCTTGATGCCGGTCTTGGGGTCGCCGCTTCAACTCTGATCCGGCCGACCTGGAATTAATCGATGCGCCCGTTCCAAAAGTATTTTTGCGCCATTGCGATATCGCTGTGGGCTGTCTCTCCTGGCAACGCCCAGTTGCTCGTCGCACCGACGCTGCACATCAAGGCCGAGGTGGGCAGCGGCCGCGTCGCGCTGACGCTCGATGCGTGCGGCGGAAGGACCGATACACGGATTCTCTCGGCGCTGGTGGAAAACAAGATTCCCGCCACCATTTTCGTCACCGGCATCTGGCTGAAGCACAACGCCGCCGCCGTCGAGATCATGCGGGCGCATCCAGAACTGTTTGAATTGGAAAACCATGGCGGCCGCCACGTCCCGGCCGTCGACACGCCGCAAAAGATCTACGGCATTCGCAGTGCCGGCAGCGCGGCGGCCGTGCTGGCCGAGGTCGAATCGGGTGCTGCCGCTCTTTCCGTGACCGGCGAACCGGCGCCGAAATGGTTTCGCGGCGCAACCGCCGAATACAGCCCGTCAGCAAGCGCGATGATACGCAAGCTTGGCTTCAAGATCGCCGGATTCACTGTCAACGGCGACGGCGGGTCATTGCTCGGCGCAAAAGAGACCGCCCGGCGCATTGCCGCGGCAAAGGACGGCGACGTCATCATTGCTCACATCAACCAGCCGACCCATGCCGCTGGCGAAGGCGTGGTGCAGGGACTTCTGGCGCTGAAGGCCAAGGGCCTCACCTTCGTGCGGCTCGACGATGCCGACTGCGTCGGCAATCAAGGCACCACCGACTGATCAGTCGGGCGTGGCCTCGATGGTCACCTTGTTCGGATAGAACGCGCCGTGATCGCGGATGTCCGCCATCTCGTCGAAGGGCCGCTCATAGGCCCACATTGCATCCTTGCCTGCATCGCCGGCGGGCAGCGCGCTCCAATAGCTGGCATCGCCCTTGTAGGGGCAATGAGTCGAGTGTTCCGTCTTGCCAAGCTGCTTGAAGTCGATGTCGCCGAACGGAATGTAGAAAACAGGCGAATAGGGCGATTCGGTCAGCACCTTGACCTTGCTGGACGAGGCGATGACGACATCGCCGGCGCGCACCGTCACGGTACCCTTGTAAGGTTCGATGGTGATGACCTTGCCGGGATTGCGCTGAAAGCCGGGTGACGGGTTTGCGGTCTGGTCCATGTCGGATCTCCTTGCCTCAACCCAAGATGTGTCTGGCAAGAGCCTTGCGCAAGAGCTGCCACCAGGCGGGCGTCGCCCGCGGGGGGGAAGTCTCGCGCTTTCCTCTGATACCTCGCCTAGAATCAGGCTGCGGCCTGGAATGCGTCCATCAGCCCGGCATAGGCGGCGGCAATGCCGGCCACCGGATTGGTGCTTTTCGAGGTGGTCTCGACCTTCAGCGCACCACCGGTGGTCGGCAAGGTGAGCAGCAGGAACTGGCGATTGCCGCCGTCGCCGACGCAGGCGGCAGCGACGTGCTGGCTTTCGCCCTCGTTCTCGACGCACATCTTGAACAAGAGCGTGCCGCCGACCGCTTCGAGGGCGCCACCGACGACTTCAACGAATTCATCTTCGGAAACGGTTTTGGCCTCGGGCAACAGATCGGTCTGCATGACATCGGCCGCCACCAGATCGGCCAGACCTTCGGCAAGCGTATTTTCGAGGGCTTTGTCGTCGAACTGCGGGTCCATGCGAACCTCTTTCATTCGCCAATCGCGCCCCGCCCGTTAATCAACGTTAACGCCGAGCATGGCCGGATTGTGGCGAATTCCGCCTCATTCGGCTCCATGCCCCGCTCCAGCCCGGTTCTGGCTGGACAATCCGCCGGTTCGTCCCACAATGGCGAAAAAATAATGGGAGGAACAAGATGCTCGGGCTGATGCAGGAATGGCCGCTGCTTTGCCACAAGCTGATCGACAACGCCGAGAGGCAGCACGGCAGACGCGAGATCGTGTCGCGCTCGATCGAGGGGCCGATCGTGCGCAGCACATATGCCGAAATCCATAATCGTGCCCTGAAGGTCGCCGGGCGGCTCGAGCGTGATGGTTTCGGGTTTGGCGACCGCATCGCGACCCTGGCCTGGAACACTGCTCGCCACATCGAGGCCTGGTACGGCATCATGGGTGTCGGAGCGATCTATCACACGCTCAATCCGCGGCTCTTTCCCGAGCAGATCACCTGGATCATGAACAATGCCGGGGATAAGGCGATCTTCGTCGACCTGACCTTCCTGCCGCTGCTCGAAAAGATCGCCGGCGCGGTCAAGTCCCTGAAGCAGGTTATCGTGCTGACTGACAACGCGCATATGCCGGAGACTGCGCTGCCCAATGTCGTTGCCTATGAAGAATGGCTTGGAGAAGCCGACGGCAACTTCGCCTGGAAGACATTCGACGAAAACACCGCCGCCGGCATGTGCTACACCTCGGGCACTACGGGCGACCCGAAAGGCGTCCTCTACAGCCATCGTTCGAACGTGCTGCACGCCATGATCGCCGCGATGCCTGACGCCATGGGCATGTCGTCGCGCGATACCATACTGCCGGTCGTGCCGATGTTTCACGCCAACGCCTGGGGCCTTGCCCAGAGCGCGCCAATGATCGGCGCCAAGCTGGTCATGCCCGGCTGCAAGATGGATGGCGCTTCGCTCTACGAGCTGCTCGACAGCGAGAAGGTGACCTTCAGCGCCGCCGTGCCGACTGTGTGGATGATGCTCCTCCAGCATCTGGAAGAGACAGGCAAGAAACTGCCCTATCTGCAGAAAGTCGTCATCGGCGGCTCGTCCTGTCCACGCGCGCTCACGACGAAGTTCCAGAACAATTACGATGTCCAGGTGGTCCACGCCTGGGGCATGACCGAGATGTCGCCGCTCGGCACGCTGTGCACCTTGAAGCCGGACTATGCCGGGCTGATGGGCGAGGCCCGTCTAGGCGTCCAGCAGAAGCAGGGCTTTACGCCGTTCGGCATCGAAATGAAGGTGACGGACGACGCCGGCAACGAACTGCCATGGGATGGCAAGACCTTCGGCAGGCTCAAGGTCCGCGGGCCGGCCGTCGCGCGCGCCTATTATGGTGGCATCGGATCCCAACAGTTCGATGAAGACGGCTGGTTCGACACCGGTGATGTCGCGCACATCGATCCCGGCGGCTACATGCAGATCACCGATCGCGCCAAGGACGTGATCAAGTCGGGCGGCGAATGGATCTCGTCCATCGAGCTCGAGAACCTCGCGGTCGGCCATCCCGATGTGGCGGAGGCCGCCGCCATCGGCATTCCGCATTCGAAATGGGGCGAGCGGCCTTTGCTCGTGGTGGTGCGTAAGCCGGGCAGGGAGCCGACCAAGACGGACATCCTCGCTTTCATGGACGGCAAGGTGGCGAAGTGGTGGATGCCGGACGACGTCGCCTTTGTCGGCGAAATCCCACACACCGCTGCCGGCAAAATCCAGAAGATTACCTTGCGCCAGCAGTTCCGGGACTATCACCTGCCGACGGATTGACCGGAGATGCGGTGTCTTTGCGCCTTCAAGCCGCCGCTGAAAGGCACTATGCCTTGGTTCGGGTTGGGCAGCGCGGAAAAACAATGACGGTAATCTCCGAGCGACAAACGTCGAGGGCTGCCGGTTGGTCGCGGCGCGCCGGCGCGTTTTCGGCGGTCCTGCTGCTGACAGTTCTTATCGGCCACCGATATGACCTCGTCGAGACGCCGGCCTTCCTGTGGGTGCTTGGCATTGTCGCCTTGCTGGCCGCGGTTGCGCTTTTGTTTGCCGGGTTTGCCTTTGCCCGATTGTGGAATTTCGGTGATCGCGGCGGTCACGACCTGACCACCGGCGCCTTGCTGGCGCTTCTGGTGCTCATCCCTTACGGTATCGCGGCCTATTGGGCGGCGACCTATCCGCCGCTGCGCGACATCTCGACGGATCTGGATGACCCGCCGGCACTCGATATTTCAACCCGGACAAAGGACATGAACGAGCTTTTGTCGCCGACGCCCGGCGAGCAGCGCCTGCAAATCGAAGCTTATCCGCTCGTTACCGGACGCAGCTACACCTTGCCTTTCGATCGCGTTCTGGAGGCGGTCAAAACCGTGCTCGATCGGCGCGGTTGGCAGCTCACGGCGCCGTTTCCAGAGGCAACAGGGCAAAGCGACGTGACGGTCGATGCGCTGGCCAAGAGCTTCCTGCTTGGCCTTCCCGCCGATGTCGCCATCCGCGTGACCGATGACGGCGATGCGGTCATCGTCGATCTGCGCTCGGCCTCGCGTTACGGCCGCTACGACCTTGGCGACAATGCAGCGCGCATCACCGACTTCCTTGCCGAACTCGACCAGGAAGTCGCCGGCCAGGTGGGCCTGGCGCCGGCGGAATGATATCCGAACGGCACTACCGTGCCGGCGAATAGATGCCGTCGATAGCCGGCGCGCCATCGGTGTGGACCAAGCCGCGCACGACCAGGTCTTCCATGTGCGCAAGCACCGACAGGCCGGCCGCGCCATGCAGGCGCGGGTCGGTGTCTCGATAGATGGCCTCCACCATCTCCTTGATTGTCCGGTCGCCGCTGTTGATCCGTTTCAGAATTGCCCGTTCGCGCGTTTTGCGATGCGTTTTCAATCCGCGCATGAAGTTGCGCGGCTCGGTCACCGGCCCGCCATGGCCGGGCAGCAGCAGCCGGTCGTCACGTTCGATCAGCCGATCGAGCGATGTCATGTAGTCGGCCATCGCGCCATCCGGCGGTGCGACGATCGTGGTTGCCCACACCATGACGTGATCGGCCGAGAAAAGGATGCCGGTTCCCTCCAGCGCGAAGGCCGCGTGATTGGCGGTATGGCCGGGCGTCAGCACCGTCCGGATCGCCCAGCCGTCGCCGTCAATCACCATATCGTCCGGCAGTGCGATATCAGGAACAAAGTCGGTGTCGGCGCTGGCATCGAGCGGATTGACCTCGCCGGTGCGCAACGGCCGCGCCGGGCGATGCCGGCCCTCCGCCAGAACCACCGCACGGGTATGCTGCTTCAGCCGCGCCGCCAGCGGCGAATGGTCGCGATGCGTGTGGCTGACGAAGATATGGCTGACCGGCCTGATCCCGATCGCTTCGAGCAGTGTTCGAAGATGTGCCTCGTCATCCGGTCCGGGATCGATCACCGCCAGCGTCTCGCGCCCGATGATATAGCTGTTGGTTCCGTGAAAGGTGAACGGGCTTGGGTTCGGGGCGGTGACACGTTGAATACCAGGCGCAACGGCTACGCCCTGGCCGTAGGCCGGATCGAAGCGTGTATTGAATTTCAGCGCCATGCGAACGTCGCGACCTTTTTGGGGGCGAGGGCAAAACCGATTGCCGCATAGCACGGAAGCCAATATAGGAAAACGCAAGGCCGCGTTCGGCGGCAATCCGGAACGGGGAAGACTATGGCAATTGCAACGACGATGCGTCCGCTCATTTCTCTCGCTTTGCCTGAAAAGGGCGCGGCCCGTCTGGCGGGACAGCTTTTGCTGGCGATCGCCGGAACGCTGCTGCTGATCTTGTCTGCCAAGACCAAGGTCATGCTCGGACCGGTCGATATCTCGATGCAGACGCTCGCTGTCTTCCTGATCGCCGCCGCCTTCGGCATGCGCCTCGGCGTCGCAACGCTGCTTCTCTACATGGCTGAGGGCGCATTGGGCCTTCCGGTCTTCCAGAGCACGCCCGAAAAGGGCATCGGTATCGCTTACATGCTCGGTTCGACCGGCGGTTATCTAGCCGGCTTTGTCGTCATGGCGGCGATCGTCGGCTGGGCTGCCGACCGTGGCTGGGATCGCCATCCTATCAAGCTCTTCAATGCTATGCTGGTGGCCGAGATCGTCATGATGTCAATGGGCTTTGCCTGGCTGGCGCTGTTGATCGGCCCGGAAAAATCCTGGCAGTTCGGGGTGGTGCCCTTTATCGTCGGTGATCTGATCAAGGTTGCGCTGGCCGCGAGCCTGGTGCCGGCTGTCTGGTCGCTGCTGAAGCGTTCGTGAAGCCGGTCAAGCGGTCAGAACGGAACTGCAGGTTGCATCGCTGTCACCATGTTATGGCCTGAACCCCCATGACTCGATGGTAACCTGTTCTGCGCGACAACCTGTCGAATGGTTTTTCGCCGTAGTTGGTGTGGCCGTGCAGGATCTTTCTCGCTCGCAGCAGGCTTGTGCGCGACGCCATCCGTCACATTAGCTTCAAGTCGACGGACTAAGTACCAGAACCAACGGGCGATTCGTCACGACCAGCGTAACCAAGCACCTACGTATGGAAATAAATTGCTCGACATAGCATCTCAGCCAGCTGAAAAAGAAAGCGGCTCGATGATTATTTAGGCACAGCTAAATTTCTGGACAATGTGTAGGAAATTTTTAACCCAACCGCCTTGACTCTAGTGGCTTGGTTGCTTGCTGGTATCCACACACTGTCCTGACCGTTGACCTTAGATCCTGCCGCAAACCGCCGAGGGAAGACACGTGAGTAGCGCGGAAAAAACTACGGGTAAGGCGAATATCCTGTCGACAGAGCCAGCCGCCAGGCAGGCAACCCGCTGGTATGCGGCCGGCGTCTTTCCCGGAAAGGAGCATGTCGCCGAACGGCATCTCCGGATCCAGGGATTTCAGCCGTTTGTGCCGCGCTGTGAGAAAACCGTGCGTCATGCCCGGCGGCTCGAAACACGAGTTGCGGCTTATTTCCCCGGTTATATGTTCATCGCCATCGACATCGCGTTGCAACGTTGGCGCTCGATTAACGGAACGTTCGGTGTGCGTTCCCTCGTCATGCAAGCGGACCGGCCTTTGCCTGTCCCCTCCGGTCTGGTAGAGCGCTTCATTGCGTTGACCGGCAGGCACGGCCTGCTCGATTTCAGCGGCGGCCTCGCAGCCGGTGCTTCGGTTCGGATCCTTTCCGGCCCTTTCGCGGAAATGATCGGTCGCCTTGACCGGCTCGATCCAGCCGGAAGGGCTCGGGTTCTGGTTGCCATCATGAATGGCGAGATACCTGTCGACCTTGATGCCAGGGAGCTCGTCGCCATCGCATAGTCGTAAGCATCGAAGTGCGGCGAGGCGATGCAAATTGTTGTAGGATCGGCTCTCGGGTTTTCACCCGGGAGTGCGGTAGCCGTCTTTCGGTAGGGAGTGGGCGCTGTCTGGGGAGATCGTCTCGTCGGCGCTGATTGAGAGTACGCGATATGCGGATAACAATGATTGGTGCCGGCTATGTGGGGCTCGTCTCGGGCGCCTGCTTCGCCGACTTTGGCCATCAGGTCTGCTGCGTCGATCGTGATGCGGAAAAGCTTGCCATGCTCAAACTCGGCAAGATACCGATCTATGAGCCAGGGCTCGACGACCTCGTCACGACCAACACTGCGCAAGGCCGCTTGCGTTTCGACGACAATCTGGCCGATGCGGTATCCCAATCGGATGTCGTCTTCATTGCCGTGGGCACGCCGTCGCGGCGTGGCGACGGCCATGCCGATCTGTCCTTCGTCTACGATGCGGCGGCCGAAGTTGGCCGCGCGCTCAAAGGATTTACGGTCGTGGTGACCAAATCGACCGTCCCTGTCGGTACCGGCGATGAGGTCGAACGGATCATCCGCGAGCAAAATCCGGCCGCCGATTTTGCGGTGGTCTCCAATCCGGAGTTTCTTCGCGAGGGATCGGCGATCGAGGACTTCAAGCGGCCCGACCGCATCATTGTCGGGACCGATGCCGAACGGGCCAAAGCGGTGATGGGCGAAATCTACCGCCCGCTCTCGCTGAATGTCGCGCCGATATTCTATACGAGCCGGCGTACGGCTGAGCTTACCAAATATGCCGGCAACGCGTTTCTGGCCATGAAGATCACCTTCATCAACGAAATTGCCGATCTCTGCGAACGGTTGGGAGCCGATGTGCAGGACGTCGCGCGCGGCATCGGCATGGACAACCGCATCGGCGCAAAGTTCCTTCACGCCGGGCCGGGCTATGGCGGTTCCTGTTTCCCGAAAGATACGCTGGCACTGGTCAAGACCGCGCAGGACGCGGCAAGCCCGGTGCGGCTGATTGAAACGACGGTCTCGATAAACGACCAGCGCAAACGGGCGATGGCGCGCAAGGTGGTTGAGGCCTGCGGCGGCTCTGTGCGCGGCAAGACTGTCGGTATCCTTGGCCTTACGTTCAAGCCAAACACCGACGACATGCGCGATGCCCCCTCATTGGCCGTTATTCAGGCACTCCAGGACGCAGGCGCTTCGATCAAGGCCTATGATCCGGTCGGCATGGAGCAGGCGCGCAAGATGATAGAGGGCATTGAATTCGGGGAAAGCGCCTACGCGGTGGCCGATGGCGCGCATGCGATCGTCATCGTCACCGAATGGAATGCGTTTCGGTCGCTGGATCTGAAGCGGCTCCGTGCGCTCATGGCGACGCCGATAATGGTCGACCTTCGAAATGTCTATCGCGGCGAGGACGTCGTCAGGGAAGGGATAGCCTATTTCAGCGTTGGCCGAGAGCGGCATCTTGTCCCGTGAATGTCCAGCAAGGGCTTCCCTGAAGTTCGAATCGCCGAGGTTATACGTCCTGCAGAGAACAATGGAAGCAGGCAAAAAGTGTTTGAAAGAGACTTAGATTTAATAACCCGCAAGAGAGATTTTGAACTTGAACATAGTCATGATGAACCGGCCAAGACAGCGGCACCTCGTGCACAGGGTCAGGTTTCAACTCCTGGGCGGTCTGGCTTTTGCAATCCTGCTCCCTGTTCTTACCAGGATTTTATTTGATCCATCAATTCTATATTATTCCAACCTACAAATTACAATCTTTGCGGGTGTTATCGCCCATACGATAGGGTATTTTTCCTTCCGACGTGTAGGGAATTTCCCAGGTATAGCCGCCTCGGGTTACATATTTCCGACATTTTCCCTGTCTTATGGGTTTGTTTATTTGGCGATTTTCCTGTTTCGAATTGAATATAGCGGTTTCCAGGCGGCCAGCAGCTTGACGTTGTCAATTCTCTGGTACTTTGTCTTGACCATCATAAGCCGGCGCCTTGACCCTTACAGTCTTGCAGTGGTTCCAGGCGGCGCCGTTGGTCGTCTCGACGAGATAGGTGGGGTAAACTGGCATTGGCTTGTTTCCCCTGACATGATCATTGAACGCGTCAACGGCGTCGTTGCCGATCTGCGCGCTGATCTGTCCGACGATTGGGAGCGCTACATAGCCGACCGGGCGCTTGCGGGCGTTCCGGTCTACCATGTCAAGCAAATCACAGAATCGCTGACTGGTCGCGTCGAAATCGAGCATTTATCCGAAAACACGCTGGGCTCAATTAATCCCAACCAGGCCTATATCAAGATCAAACAGGCGATTGACTGGGTCTGTGCGCTGCTAGCACTGATCGTGTTGGCGCCCTTGCTGTTGTTGATCGCGCTGTTAATCAGGCTGGAATCTCCCGGACCCGCCATATTTCGACAGGAGCGCCTCGGTTTCGGCGGAAAATCGTTTACGGTCTACAAGTTCCGGACGATGACCGTCAGTGAACCAGAGGCGGCAAACGTTCGCAGTCTAGCCGTCACCAAGCCGGGTGACAGCAGGGTTACCCGGCTCGGCCGCTTCCTTCGCAGAAGCAGAATTGACGAGTTGCCCCAGCTGATAAACATCGTTCGTTCGGAAATGAGCTGGATTGGACCTCGCCCTGAGGCGACAGTGTTGTCATCCCACTATTCGGTGGCGTTGCCATTCTATCGCTACCGAAACATCGTGCGCCCTGGTATCTCGGGATGGGCTCAGGTGAATCAGGGATATGTGTCGGAAGATGACGACGAGACCGAGAAGCTGCACTATGACTTCTATTACATCAAGAATTTCTCGCCGTGGCTTGATTTCGTTATCGTGCTGAGAACGCTAAAAACTCTGCTAAGTGGATTCGGATCTCGATAGAGACCGTTCTGAATTTTGGCTACCATCGAAATTTGTCTGTCGAACACTGCGCCGGGATAATGCTTGGCGGGTAATGTTTTCTTTCTGAAGCTGCCGAAGGGTATGAAATGAGCCGAAAAACCGCGCTAATTACAGGCATCACCGGCCAGGATGGTGCTTATCTCGCCGACCTCCTGCTCGCCAAGGGATATGCAGTCCACGGTATCAAGCGACGTTCGTCGTCTTTCAATACGGGCCGTATCGATCATCTCTATCAAGACCCGCATGAAACCGGCGTCAATTTTTCGTTGCATTATGGCGACATGACCGATGCGACGAACCTGATCCGCATAATCCAGGAAGTGCAGCCCGACGAGATCTACAATCTCGCGGCGCAATCGCATGTCCAAGTGAGCTTCGAGACCGCGGAATATACCGCGAACGCCGACGCGATCGGTACATTGCGCCTTCTGGAGGCCATCCGGCTTCTTGGCCTGACAAAAAAGACGCGGTTCTATCAGGCGTCGACATCCGAGCTCTATGGCAAGGTGCAGGAAGTTCCGCAGAAGGAAACGACTCCTTTTTATCCTCGTTCTCCCTATGCGGCCGCGAAGATCTATGGCTACTGGATCACGGTGAACTACCGCGAGGCCTATGGAATTCACGCGTCCAACGGTATTTTGTTCAATCACGAAAGCCCGATGCGGGGCGAAACATTCGTGACCCGCAAGATCACCCGAGCCGCCGCTGCCATCAGCCTCGGCCTTCAGGACAAGCTCTATCTCGGCAACCTGTCGGCGGAACGCGATTGGGGGCATGCGCGCGACTATGTCGAAGGCATGTGGAGGATCCTCCAGCAGGAAACCCCGGACGACTATGTGCTGGCCACAGGGATCAAGAACTCCGTTCGGAAATTTGTCGAACTCGCCTTCGCCGAAGTGGGGGTCCGCATTCAGTGGAACGGTTCCGGGGTTGACGAAAAGGGTGTCGATACGAAAACCGGCAGGATATTGGTCGAGGTCGATCCGCGCTATTTCCGGCCGACCGAGGTCGACCTGCTGCTCGGTGACCCTTCGAAAGCCGAACGGATCCTTGGCTGGAAGGCGACGACGTCGCTTGATGAGATGGTGCGCGAGATGGTTCGATCCGACCTCAAGGTGGTGGCGCGCGAATTCGAGCATCGCCGGCTTGACGAAGAGCACAATCGCAAAGCGGCCCGATAGTCGCGACGAGTCCCCCGCGAACATGAAGATTTCCGTTCTAACGGTCTGCTGGAATTCGGCGGCAACAATTCGTCATACGCTCGACAGTTTCTTTGCCCAGGATCATGAGGACAAGGAACTGATCGTCGTCGACGGTGCCTCGACCGACGAGACGCTCACAATAGTTCGTTCCTATGCCGGGCAAGGATTGCAGATCATCAGCGAGCCCGACCGCGGCATGTATGACGCGTTGAACAAAGGGCTGGCACTTTGCACGGGTGAGGCGATCGGAGCCCTTAACGCGGACGATGTATTTCATGACGCTTCCGTGCTCGGCAAGATCAGCGAGGCGCTTGCTGAAAGCGATATTGTCCACGGCCACCTCGACTTCGTTGAAAACCATGAAAGCAAGCGGGTGGTCCGGCGCTGGCGGGCAGAGCCAAGACCCCATGGTGGGTTCCGTTCGGGCTGGATGCCTGCCCACCCGACCTTCTATGTCCGGCGCGCCGTCGCGGAACAAATCGGACCGTTCGACCTGTCACTCAAAGTCTCCTCCGACTACGACTGGATGCTGAGAGCCGTCGAGCTCCACGGATTCAGGATAGCGACAATCGAGCAGGTCCTCGTCGACATGATGATCGGGGGAGCCAGCACAAGGAGCTTCCGTTCGCACCTTGGGCATAATCTGGAAGCGCTGCGTTCCCGACGCCGGTGGCTCGGATCAGGTCCGGTCGACTACGCGCTTATCGCAAAGCCGGCACGGAAGTTGGGACAATTCTTATCCAAACAACCTATCAAGTCGAAGGGATAAAGACCTGGCGGTGCTCGATAGGGGCGGCGTTTCATCGGACGCAGTGAAGCGGGACGGTACGCCGTGAACGACAGCAAGCCGTCCAATGCAGATATCGGAAGTCCAGCAGAGCCTCGTCACCAAAGCATGGGAATCATATATGTGAAATCGGGTTCGGGACACAGGCAGTCTTATGCTGACCTGTTGGGACAGGTTTTGGGCCTGTCTCCTGTAATGGGGCCAATGTCACGGGCTCTTAAAAAAAGACTGCTGGCGGCTGATCGTCTCTTTTTTGCGACCCTCGATGACGACCTGGTTTCTTTTGCCTCGATAGCTCTCCGGCGGGCGGCTCTTGGAAGGGCGACTGTTGCATTGTTTCTAGGGCCGCAGTCCTGCTTCGGACCCTTCAACTTCAAGCGGTTTCTTAAGAAAAGCATTTTTGTTGTTCTGAGGCTTGTGCCAAAGGTCACGGTCGCCAGTATCATACCTCTCAGTCTGGCTCCGGAATATGGCAGCGTTGTCGATGTCGGCCTTCACGATCCGCAGTGGTGGGACATGCACGACGGTCACTTCTTGAGGCAGCCCGGCCATACGCCAGTGGCGACTGAAGTCTACCGCCTGGCTGCCGGTCGGCCGATCGTCTGCTGGCTTGGTTCTGCCTCGGTGCACAAAGGCTTTGCCTTCATGGTGGGAATTCTCGAGGCCAATCCGGATATCGCCAAACGGCTGTATTTCATAAGCGCTGGTACGGCGAAATCGGAGCAGGCATTGGCTTCCCGGTTCAAGTCGATGGGAGGAATGCATATTGACCGGCGGCTCACCGATGCCGAGTGGGAAAGCCTGTATAGTGTCGCCGACGCAGTGTGGGCCTGCTACGATCCGAGATACGATCAGGCGTCGGGGGTTTTTGGCCGGGCGCTGCAATTTGGCGTTCCCGCGATCGTGCGCCGTGGCTCGTTGATCGAGACGGCAGCTCGGAAGTTCGACGCTCCGGTCCATGCAATCGATTTTGGCGACTGTGACGCGGCGGCAACTGAGCTAAGCAAGATTGCTAAGGCAGACCGGGGCACGGCGGCAACAAAAGAACGTGAGCAAAGGATAGGGTCGTGGCGCAATGATTTCATCTCCTCCACAATGCGTGCCTTGGACGGGTTACGCATACCGACGCCGAATTCTTCGAGGGAGCGACATGACCAATCCTGATGCCTTAACTTACAACCGGGACCGGGGCATTGTGGCTGCGCATAAATGGTGAAGAAAGTATTATACTTTCATCATGCGACCGCGCTGGGAGGTGCGCCGAAGAGTTTGGCATTGTTGATAAAATCGCTGGATCGCAAGGAATTCTCTCCAATAGTGGCAATGCCGCTTCGCCCCGGCAACTCCGGCGTGCGCGAGTTATTCGAAGGTGCCGGCGCGGAGGTAATTGAGGAGCGGGACATTCGACCTTTCCATGGATCGACAGTCGCGCCGTGCAAGGACGTGAAATCGAAGATACACGCGATACTGTCCTTTCCGCTTCTCGTTAGATGCGCTAGGAGGCTAGTACGTGACATACGGCCGGACATTGTTCACCTGAATTCCACCTGTATGGTAGCCGCCGCCAAGGGCGCGCATCACGCCGATCCTTCAATCCCCGTTATTGCTCATGTCCGTGAACCGATTCTGCACAGCTGGTGGGGTAACATTCTTCGCAACTTAAATAAGACGCATGTTGATTATTTCGTTGCTATCGATAAAGCCGGTCTGGATAGCATTGGCCCTTCCGCCACCCCGGGATCGGTTGTTTACAATAGTGTCGACAGCAGTCTCTTCCGTACGACGAACGAAGGCGTTGCTGAATTGAGGCGGAAATTCGGATGGGCAGATGGCGATGTTGTATTCCTGTCATTGTCACGAGTTGCGGAGTCAAATGGCATTCTGCCTTTCGTTCAGGCGGTCAACTCGCTTGAGGCAAACCTTCCCGAATGCGCTCGATTTGTATTCGCCGGTTTTGGAAAATACGAAGACGGCTATGGAAAAGCAGCATTGGAGGCGATAAACGCAAGCCGCCGGTGCAGCGCCATGCCATTCATAGATGACATCGTTCCCGTTCTCACGGCCAGTGACGTCGTAATGGCACCCTTTCTGACAAGTCACAGTGCTCGGTGCATTTTCGAAGGAGCGTCGGCAGGACGCCCGGGCTTGGTCACCCGCTTGCCGAATTTGCTTGAACTGATCGAAGAAGGTAGAACCGGCTTGAGCTTTGAAATGTCCTGTTCCGGCGGTCTGCTTGAAGCGCTTGAAAAACTCTGCCGGCGCGATACCCGCCTCGCTATGGGACGGAGCGCACGCCAGTTCGCTATGGCCAGGTTCCACATCGATCAAAATGTCGCGGCAATTCAAAAGCTTTATCGCGATCTGTCAGAATCAGGCCGTTGATGTCCCCCTTTAAGTTACTTGATCAAAGTGAGCGCCTATTCTGGAGTGCACTTGCAACGCTTCAGTTTGCGGTGAGGGGCAGAAAGAGGCCTCGTGGCTTGTCCGTTCTCGGGCCAGTTGGGCTGGGAGGGGCGGG
>NZ_SUEG01000120.1:4767-15664 GCF_005063415.1 Mesorhizobium sp. | reverse complement strand
ACGCTGGCGACCTCCTCTCCCCTGGGGGAGAGGTCGGATTGCCCCGAATTGCGCTTCGCAATTCGGTTGGCAATCCGGGTGAGGGGGTACTTGCCGACGTGCGATTGCCCTGCGGTGAACGAGGAGCCGCTGGCAGAGGCGCGTTGACTCTCCTCGTCATTTCTGGAAATCTGGAAATATGGATAAGACACTCGCCCTTTCGGCGCTTGCCGCGCTCGGCCAGGAAACCCGGCTCGACGTCTTTCGCCTGCTCGTACGGGCCGGCGCCGACGGTGTGCCGGCCGGCGAGATCGCCTCGCGGCTCGCCGCGTTGCCGAATACGATGTCGGCCCATCTCAAGATCCTGTTGCATGCCGGCCTGGTGCGGACCGAACGGGAGGGCCGCAGCGTGCGCTACTTTGCCGATATGACCGGCTTTCGCGATCTGCTGGCCTACCTCATGGAGAATTGCTGCAATGGCGCGCCGGAACTTTGCCAGCCGGTCATCCAGGCTGTGACCTGCAACTGCTAGGGGAGGTTCGTCTTGGTCAATCTTTCCCGCCGCCTTGTTGCCGAGGCCCTCGGCACGGCTCTGCTGGTCGCCACCGTGGTGGGTTCCGGCATCATGGCCGACAGGCTGAGCAGCGATGTCGCCGTCTCCCTGCTCGGCAACACCTTGCCGACCGGGGCGATCCTGGTCGTGCTCATCACCATATTCGGGCCGATCTCCGGAGCGCACTTCAACCCGGCGGTGACGCTGGTGTTTGCGCTTCGACGTGAGATCGAAACGAATGCAGCGCTGGCTTACGTCGCCGCCCAGATTGCCGGCGGCATCGCCGGAACGTTGCTCGCGCATGCGATGTTCGAACTGCCGATCCTGCAAGTGTCGGCGACGGTGCGGACCGGAAGCGGGCAATGGATTGCGGAGCTGGTCGCCGCCTTCGGGCTGGTCCTCACCATCCTCACCGGCCTGTGCTCCCGTCCGGATTCTATCCCCTGGCTGGTCGGGCTCTATATCACCGCCGCCTACTGGTTCACCGCATCGACATCCTTTGCCGATCCGGCCGTCGCCATCGCCCGTGCGTTCTCCAACACTTTTGCCGGGATCCGCCCCGCCGATCTGCCGGGCTTCATCGGCGCCGAACTTCTGGGCGCGTTGTTCGCCATGGCATTGGCAAGGTGGCTGCTCGCCCAACCGAAACCAGTCGGACAGATGAAAGCTGCGCGATGACCATCACCATCTACCACAACCCCGATTGCGGCACCTCGCGCAACACGCTTGCCATCATCAGGCAGTCCGGCGAGGAGCCTGAGGTGATCGAATATCTGAAAAACCCGCCGTCGGGCGAAAAGCTCGTCGAGCTGATCGCAGCGATGGGCATGACGCCGCGCCAATTGCTGCGCGAAAAGGGCACGCCCTATGCCGAATTTGGCCTGGGCGACCCGAAGTGGAGCGACGACGAGATCCTCGATTTCATGCTGGCGCATCCGATCCTGATCAACCGGCCGATCGTGGTGACGCCGCTCGGCACCATGCTTGCCCGACCCTCCGAAGCCGTGCTCGATATCCTGCCCAATCCGGATATCGGCCCGTTCACCAAGGAGGACGGCGAGGTCGTCATCGACGCCAGCGGCAAGCGCGTCGCCTAGAGATTATCTTATTTCGATCTTTGTCGAAATACTCTTGACGTGCAGCGATTCTGGAAATAGTTTATTTCCATGAAACTCGAAAAAGCAGCCGCGCAGCTTGAAGCCCTCGGCAACCCGACGCGGTTGCAGCTCTATCGCACGCTGGTGCGGGCGGGCGATGAGGGGCTGCCGGTCGGACGCGTCCAGGACAGGCTCGGCATCGCCGCCTCGACGCTGTCGCATCATCTCAAGCGGCTGGTCGACACCGGCCTGGTGACACAGGAGCGCCAGGCGACGACGCTGATCTGCCGGGCCAACTATCCCGCCATGAACGGGCTCATCGGATACCTCGCAGACGAATGCTGCGCCGACGCCACCTGTGCGCCGGCATCGGCGGAAGCGGCGGCCAAGACGGCGGTGTGATTTTTTGGCAGTATAATTCGAAATTACCGGAAGGATGGAAGATATGGAAATGATTGGAAAACTCCCCGTCGCGGTGATCGGCGCCGGGCCGGTCGGCCTGGCGGCAGCGGTCCACCTCATCGCGCAAGGTATTCCCGTCAAAGTCTACGAAGCCGGCAATACGGTTGCATCCAACCTCAGGGATTGGGGCCATGTCCGGGTGTTCACGCCCTGGCGCTATTGCGTCGATCGGGCGTCCAGAAACCTGCTCGAGGCGCATGGCTGGCGGATGCCCGAGCCCGAGGCATTCCCAACCGCGGACGACCTCGTCGCGGATTATCTCGAGCCGCTTGCAAAGCTTCCGCAATTGTCGCCGTCGATCGAAACCGCCGCCCGCGTCGTCGGCATCTCGCGCTGGGGCGCCGACAAGGTGCTGAGCAAGGGACGCGAGAACCGGCCGTTCGTGCTGGCGGTCGAAACCGCCACCGGCACTAGGCGCGACAGCGCCCGTGCCGTCATCGATGCTTCGGGAACCTGGCAGATGCCGAACCCGCTCGGCGCCGGCGGAATTCCTGCAGAAGGCGAAGCCGAGTTTGCCGACCGCATCGCCTACGGCATACCCGATATTCTCGGCCGCGATCGCAGCCTTTATGCCGGCAAGACGACGCTGGTTGCCGGCTCCGGCCATTCGGCCGCCAATGCGTTGCTGGATCTCGCCAGCCTGGCAAATGTGGAGCCCGGCACGGACTTCATCTGGACCACGCGCGGCACCGACCTGGTGCGCATCTATGGCGGCGGCGATGCCGACCAATTGCCGGCGCGCGGCGAACTCGGCGCCGAAGTGCGCGAACTCGCCGAGAGCGGCGGCGTCAGGCTGGTGACGGGCTTTGCGGCTGTTTCGATCCTCGATGCCAACGGCCGGCTGGTCGTCGAAGGCCAGACCAAGGACGGCTTGCAGGCGCTTGGCCCGGTCGACCGCATCATCGCCGCGACCGGACAGCGCCCCGATCTGTCGCTGACCCGCGAGCTTCGGCTCGAGCTCGATCCGTGGCTGGAAAGCGTCAAGGCACTGGGGCCGTTGATCGATCCCAACGAGCACTCCTGCGGCGACGTGCCGCCGCACGGCCACCGCGAGCTCAGCCATCCCGAGCACGGGTTCTATACGGTCGGCATCAAGAGCTATGGCCGCGCACCGACCTTCCTGCTGCTGACCGGGTATGAGCAGGTGCGCTCGGTCGCCGCGGCGATCGCCGGCGACATGGTTGCTGCCGACAATGTCCAGCTTGTGCTGCCCGAGACCGGGGTCTGCACCGTGCCGCGGATCGGCGTGGCGGACAAGGGGTGCTGCGGCGGCCCGGCGCCGGCAGCGGTAGGTGCCTGCTGTGTCGCCGACCTCGAGGCGAAGGCGGTCGGCAAAGGCGGCTGTGGCTGCGGCGTCGCGGCATGAGCCTTTCGCCGCCTTCGCCGGCCATTTTGCGCAGCCGGGGCGCGATCATCACCGCGCTTGGCCTGACGCAGATCATGGCGTGGGGGTCTTCCTATTATCTGCCAGCGGTCATTGCGCCGGCGGTCTCTTCCGATAACGGCTGGCCGCTGGCATGGGTTGTCGGCGGCCTGTCTCTTGGCTTGCTCGTGGCGGGATTGATCTCTCCGCGCGTCGGGTCATCGATCGAGCGGCATGGCGGCCGCAACGTCCTGGCGTTCAGCGCTGGATGCATCGGGGTCGGCCAGGTTGGGCTGGCCGTTGCCCCCAACCTTGCGGCGTACATCGCTGCCTGGCTGATCGTCGGCCTGGGCATGGGGGCGGGGCTCTACGATGCCGCTTTCGCAACGCTTGGCCGCCACTACGGCCATGGCGCGCGCTCCGCCATCACCACGCTGACGCTGTTCGGCGGTTTTGCCAGCACGATCTGCTGGCCGATCTCGGCCTTTCTGCTGGAGGAAGTCGGCTGGCGCGGTACCTGCCTGGTGTACGCGGCTGTTCAGTTGGTGATTGCGCTTCCGCTCTATCTGGTGATCCTGCCCCGCGAGGCGCCGAAACCGCCAGTCAAACCGGGATTGAACCAGGCGACGCCGGCCCGCGAAGGCAATCCCGATCCGTCGATCATGATCGTTCTGGCCGCGACACTTACGCTTGCGGCGGTGATCTCCTCGACGCTGTCGGTGCATCTGCTCACCATCCTGCAAGGCAGCGGCATGGCGCTGGCCGCTGCCGTCGGGCTCGGCGCGCTGGTCGGCCCGTCCCAGGTGGCGGCGCGCGCGATCGAGATGACCATCGCGCGCTACCACCATCCGATCCTGACCAAGTTTGTCTCGGTTACCTTCGTCGCGATCGGCGTTTCGGCGCTCTGGGCCGGCATGCCAATCATCCCGCTGGCGCTCGGCTTCTACGGCGCGGGCATCGGCCTCGAATCCATCGCGCGGGGGACGTTGCCGCTCGCGCTGTTCGGCTCGAATGGCTATGCGAGACTAATGGGTCGCCTCGCCATGCCGAGCCTGATTGCCCAGGCCGCGGCACCCTCGGCCGGCGCATTGCTGCTGGAGCGCTTCGGCCCGCACGGGACGTTGGCCGCGCTTTCCGGTCTGGCGCTGGCCAACGTCATCCTCGCATGCGGCTTGGGCTGGCGGATGCTCCGCCGCCAGGAATCGCAGGTTCAAACCCGGTAGGATTTCGACCTGCGGTCAGTGCTTTCAACTGGAGAGCGGGAGATCTTCCAAGGGATCGACAAGGAAGGACGCGGCAATCAGATCGTCCGCGTCGAGGCGCAGTGAGCCTTCGGCGCCGCCCATGATGGCGGCAACCTTTTGAAACGTCTTGATCTCGTGCTCGGTAATCTGGGCAGTTTGCATTCTGGATTTGAGGTCAGCAACGCGCTGCCCCAAACTGTGGGATATTCCGATTTTACGGTTCGACATGGTAAGATGCTCCTCCCCGGCCCATGTTTGTTTTGCCACCCGCCCTTATTCGCATTTCCTCCGCCTGCCTAAATATGAGGCATCGCGAATACAGCGCTCGAACGCCCGATGCAAGGGAAGGTTCCGGCGCGCAGAGGTCACGAAATAATAACACGAAGGAAGCAGGGCCAATGGTCCGGCCGGAGGTAGGACTTAGGTACGACGCCCGCCGGACAGAGGGCTCCGGTGGCTTATCGGCTGGCGAGGACCATGCGGTTGCCTTCGCTGTCGCGAAACTCCGCCACCGTGCGTCCCGGCTGCCACGACGCCTCATGCGGTTCGGTGACGATCTCGACGCCGCCCGCCTTCAAGGCCGCGATCATTGCCTCGACATTTTCGTCGACCAGCACCAATACGGGCTCCGCACCTGGTAGATCGTCGGCGCGCCTGATGAAATGCAGGTTCGTCACGGCATGTGGAAATGCCAGCTCGATCCAGCGCCAGCCGCCATCGCCCATCTTCTGGTCGGCCAGCACCTGACAGGCGAGATGCCTGGTGTAGAACGCCTTGGCGCGATCCTGGTCGAATACCGGAAGCTCGGCAAACTGGATATGCATGATCGTCTCTCCTGCTTGATGGCTGCCGCGCAGCCGCCCACGCGGGAAAGACGATGCGGGCAACCGAAAAGATTCTTCGACAAGGAGAATCTTTTCAGCGCAGCCGGTCGTCCTTCGTTCATACCAACCAATCAGGAGACGACGATGAACTACGCGCTCATTCGATACGGGGTGAACCAAGCCGACCTGGCAGATAACCGCGCGCTGGTCGAAAAAGTGTTCGAAGCGCTGGGCGAGGCGGCACCGCCGGCGGTGCGCTATCTCGTGCTCGAGCTGGACGACGGCTCGTTCGTCCACATCGTCGGTCAGGACGGCGATTCGTCGGCGCTGACCGGGCTTGCCGCCTTCAAGGCATTTACGGAAAACCACGCCGAACGCCGTTCGACCCCGGCAATGCGATCGCCTGTCAAAGTTGTCGGCAATTACCGTATGCTGGCGGATCAGAAGGCGGGATAGCGCCTGCCATGCCGCTCGCGCAGAAACGGGATGCTACGCCGAAAATGAACAGGGCGACTTTGGAGGCGATGCTCGTCGGGTTGCGGCCAAGGCTGCATCGCTACTGCGCGCGCATGGCCGGCTCGGTGATCGACGGCGAGGACATCGTCCAGGAGGTGC
This sequence comes from Mesorhizobium sp., assembly GCF_005063415.1. Classification (GTDB taxonomy): domain Bacteria; phylum Pseudomonadota; class Alphaproteobacteria; order Rhizobiales; family Rhizobiaceae; genus Mesorhizobium. The sequence continues at coordinate 9,527 of NZ_SUEG01000120.1, read as the reverse complement.
TGATCAAGGCGCTGCAGGCGATCGACGGCGGCGCCATGGTCGAACGGCCGGAGCAATGGCTGTTTCGCATCGCCCACAATGCCGCGCAGGATCATCTGCGGCGGCGCAATCGGAAAGGTCGCGCATGACCGAGGCCGACATGAGCGTGATCGAGGATCCTTCCGGCAGCGCCGATAGCCGGCTCGCCGCCCAGACCGGCCTGCGTTCCTTCATGCAGCTTTCGGTGCCGCAGCGCAGCGCCGTGATCCTGGTCGACGTGCTCGGCCTCAGCCTGCATGAGACCTGCGAAGTGACCGGCGCGACGCTCGCTGCCACCAAGGCCGCGCTGCATCGCGGGCGGGCGCAGCTCAAGCTACTGGCGCTGCAGCCCGAGCAGGCGCTCGCCCCGAGGCTCGACGCCGACGACGAGCGCCGGCTGCGGCGCTATGTCGACCTGTTCAACGCGCGCGACTTCGACGCGGTCAGGGCACTGATCGCCGAGGACGTCCGGCTCGATGTCGTCAACCGCGTCCGCCTGCGCGGCAAGGCAGAGGCATCGACCTATTTCGGCAATTACGACCGTATCAGCGACTGGAAATTGTCGCTCGGCTTCGTCGACGGCAGGCCGGCGATCCTCATCCACGAGCCGCAAGCGGCCGACGGCGCCGTGCGCGGCTTCATGCTGGTCGAATGGGCGGGCGAGGAGGTCATCCAGATCCGCGACTTCCGCTATGCGCCCTGGTGCCTGGTCGATGCGGAGATCAGGGCCGTGGAGAGGTGAGGAGAGGCTGGAAATGGTGCCGAGATGGCGCGCGGAGGCGACGTGGCCAAGGTTGCGCCACCGGACAAGTCTGCCATCGCCTCGATCACCAAGCTGAAGGGCTCCGCTTCCGATTTCGGGGAGCGGTATCGTCGCGAAGAGGATCTACGGCCCACACCCGTCATGCTCAATAAAGAGCGGTGCCAGCTTCCGGATCAGGCAGCCTCTTCCTGGGTAACCCAAACGCAATAGCCACATGGCAGCAAGTTCTTAGAGCGGATCCGGTTCTCTTGGAACCGGTAACCCGCTCTAACTATCTGTTTTGCCGCATTTATGCGGACGCCAAATGATTCCATTTGGCTGCAAAATGCTCTAGCCGATACGCACGCGGCGCGTCACCTGGCCATTGCTTTCCCAGTATGTGTGTTTCTTGGCAATCAAGGGATCGTCCATCGCCGGTTGAATTTGTCCCGTGGTGCTGACCGCGCGCGAGGTCACCGTGTGTTCTCCAGGAGAAGGATTTGCCCAAGCCAGGGACCAGATTTTCCAGGCGTGTTCTGCCTCCTCAGTGTGGTCAATGGTCGCTGGTGCCCAAGGCCCTTGATCGATTTGTACTTCGACCCGGTCGATCGGCGCCCCCCAGGCTGCCCCGACGATGCGGTAATCTGAGTCTTTCCGGGTAACCTTCGCAGGCGCGGACTTTATCAGCGCTCGCCCGACTGACGTCTCGGCCCATACGGTCTCGCCGTTGTGGTCCTCCTCCCGGATGGTGACATAGTCACGGGCCATCAGAAGGCTCATGAACCGCGTATCGCGAACCTCGATGCGCTTTAGCCACTTGACGTTGGCGATCCCGTACCAGCCTGGAGCAATAAGCCGTACCGGGAAGCCATTGGGCGCCGGCAAGGCGGCTCCATTCATTTCATAGCAGAGGAGATTGTCGGGGTTCATCGCGTCGGCGAGCGACATGCTACGAGCGAAGTTCTGCTTCATTTTTACGTCGCGTATCGGGATCTCGCCTGTGTCGGTACCGAAAAAGACGACCTCGATGCCCTTCTCCAGAACACCGGCTTCCTCGAGGATCGGGGCGAGCGGCGTCCCTGCCCAACGAGCATTGCCGATGCCGCCGGTGAAAAAGGGAAATCCGTGGTTGCCCGAGCATTCCACTGTGAAAACGACCTCCTGCCGCGGTCGCGCCTTGATGTCGGCGAGCGTTAACTCCAAGGGCTTCTTGACCAGGCCTCCGATCTCCATCGACCATGTCTTCTCGTCGATCGTTGGTCGGTTGAAATGCGAGATGCTGAAGAACTTGTCGTTTGGCGTTATCCAGCTGTCCAAATCCTCCCAGACAAGCTGCTTCTGGATACCCACCGGATCGGGATTTTTGGTCGGCTGATCCAGCCACGGAATAACTTCCTCGCTCGGCCGTGTTGGAAAAGCGTAAGCGCGACGCGAGGTATAGAGAGCAGCAATTGCGGCAAGAGCCGCGCTTCCTTGAACAAGAAGTTCTCTGCGCTGAAAATCAGGCATGTTGTTTACCTCCCAGTTGATCCGGAGCGGGCTGCAACGTGCCTTCGGCCGTAGCCTGATCACGGATAGGCGACACAATGTGAGGTCTGCCCATTCGGAAGTATCCGGATAGGTCAGACAATCACCGACGCAAGTCAGGCATGTGAAGCGTTGGACGAAACTCTGGCTCGCGTTTCGCATGCCAAGAGTGCGCCTTTGAGAAGAAAGTGTCCACAACTTGGACGGGACATGATGATGATCGCAGCATTCCATGCCGATTTCCGGTCCTGCCAAATCGTTGCTGCTCGGATCGCTGCCGAACGCCCCTTCTGGGTTATTTCCGGACCTTCGCGGGTGCTGGTCGAAAAGGTGTTTCCTGCCGGCCAGTGGGTTGGTCGGGCGGCCGGCATCGCCCTGATCTCTTGGGGCAGCGCTACGCTTTTGGCCTGACGCCCAGGGCCGCCGCGAATGTCGCATTTGCAGGAAACGATCGCTCCGGACGCACGTGCATCGCACCGCCCCAGCCAGGCCGGCTCACAACGCATCGGGGCGGACCGGCGGTGACGTCAAGCTTACGCAGGCATTCAGGCGTCGAGGAACTTTGAATCTTGGCGTCCGTTTATCCGAATGTCGGGTATGAAGGGCTCCGCCAATGAATGTCAGCGATGAAAGGACTGTATCGCTTTGGGCGGCAACCGAAGTCGCGCCTGATACCGTTCCGCTCGAGCGGAGTGAACAGGTCGATGTCGTGGTCGTCGGGTCTGGAATTGCCGGACTGTCGGTGGCGTACGAACTGGCCGGCGCCGGGCAAAGGGTGGCAGTGCTCGATCGCGGCCGGATCGGAAGCGGCATGACGGCACGCACCACCGCGCATCTGTCATCGATCTGCGACGACTACCTTTCGGAACTAATCAAATTGCGCGGCGAGGAACTGGCGCGGATTTACTACCAAAGCCAGTCGGCCGCTATCGACCGTATCCAATCGATCCAGGAAGCAGAGGGTATCGCGTGTGATTTCCGCCGCCTCGACGGTTTTCTGTTTCCGGCGTCAGGCAGAAGGGAATCCGTCATCGAGCGCGAACTGGACGCCGCCCGGAAAATCGGTGTCGACGTCGAGAAAACCGTGGGTGTGCCGCTTGCAGACTTTTCGGATGCGCCCGTCCTTCGCTACGCCAATCAGGCGACATTCGCCCGCTCAAATATCTCCGCGGGCTGGCTGCCGGCATTCGCGCGCGCGGCGGCGCGCTTTATGCTGAGACCATCGTCGACAAGGTCGAGGAGACCGACGGCGGCGTGCGCGTAAGCACGGTCTCGGGCTTTGCCGTGTCTGCCAGATCGGCCGTTGTTGCCACCAACTCGCCGATCAACGATCGGGTCGCGCTCCATACCAAGCAAGCGCCGTATCGGACCTACGCCATGGCGTTCGAGATCGCGCGCGACGTTTTGCCGGATGCACTCTATTGGGACACACTGGACCCCTATCACTACGTTCGCCTGCAGCCTGGTGAAGGCAAAACCGACTTTCTGATCGTCGGTGGTGAGGACCATAAGACAGGGCAGGCCGACGATGCCGACGACCGCTTCGCGGCCCTGGCGGACTGGATCAAAGGGTTGGTGCCCGATATCGGCACCGAAGCCACTCGATGGTCCGGGCAGGTAATGGAGACCGTCGACTATGCCGGCTTCATCGGCCGCAATCCCGGCAACCGGCATGTCTTCGTGGTCACAGGCGATTCCGGTCAGGGCATCACCCATGGGGTTGTTGCCGGCCAACTGATTTCCGACCTGATCCTGAAGGGGGAAAGCCCGTGGCGGGAACTTTACGAACCCTCTCGCAAGACGGTACGGGCGATCGGCGATTATCTAGCGGAGAATGCGACAACGATCAGGAGTTTTGCCGAGTATGTCGCGCCTGGTGAAATCGATTCCGCCGACAAGCTGCGGCCGGGAGAGGGCGCTATCGTGCGCGAAGGTCTTACCAAAGTCGCGGCTTTTCGCGATGAGGACGGCACGCTCCACAAGCGCTCGGCCTCATGCACCCATGTCGGCTGCCATGTCCATTGGAACTCGTTGGAACGCTGCTGGGACTGTCCCTGCCACGGCTCGCATTTTGCCGTCGATGGCACGGCCTTGAACGGGCCGGCCGTATCGCCCCTGGGTTCTGTCGGGTAGTCTTTTCGAGATCGGTATCGCCAGACTTTCGCCCCGGCCGGGCGGCTCACAATTCCTTTTCGGCCAGTTCGCGAAAGGCATCGGGAACCGACCGCCGTAGTCCGAGCGCGACCGAGGCGTAGCCGACCGCCTCCCAGCCGAAGCGGTCCCGGATCTTGTCGACGGCGCGATCTGCGGTCCAGCGCGCCGCGCCCTTCCTGGTGCCGGGGCGGCGGCGGTCGTCGTCGAGCCCGAGCGGCAGTTCCAGTTGCAGGCCGGCATGCTGCTCCAGATGCGATACGGCGATCGCCAGCAGCGAGATTGTCTTTTCGTGCGGATGATCGATAAGCACCTTGCGCAC
>NZ_SUEG01000120.1:0-4757 GCF_005063415.1 Mesorhizobium sp. | reverse complement strand
ATCTCGGCCAGCATGGCGGTTGCCGATATCGGCTGGCCGAGCGTGATCGAGCGCGTCACCGAGCGCAAATCGGCAAAGCGGACGCGAACCGTGACGGTGCGGCCGGGCCGGGATTTCGCCCGCAACCTCGTGGCGACCCTGTCGGCCAGATGCAGCAAAGCGGGTACGAAGACCTGCTCCTCGGCCGGTTTTCGGCCGAGCGCCGATTGCGCGCCGGCCGAGCGCGCCCGGCGCTGCGTCTCGAGCTTGCGCGGATCGCGGTTCCACGCCAGCGCGTTGAGTTTCTCTCCCGCCGCCGGCCCGAGCAAGCGCTCCAGCGCCCCACTGTTGGTCTTGGCCAGGTCGCCGATGGTGTTGACGCCGATGCCGGCCAGCCGCTCCCTGGTGACCGGGCCGACGCCCCACATCAGCTCGACCGGCAGGTGGTGCAGGAACTCCAGCTCGTGGCACGGGTCGACCACCACCAGCCCGTCGGGCTTTGCGACCTGTGAGGCGATCTTGGCCAGATGCTTGGTGCGGGCTACGCCGACCGAGATCGGCAAGCCGAGCTCGGCCCGCACGCGGCGGCGGATCTTGCCGGCGATCTCGGCCGGCGAGCCGAACAGGTGGATGCAGCCGGCGACGTCGGCAAAGGCCTCGTCGATCGAAATCCGCTCGACCACCGGCGTGAAATCGCCGAGCACCTTGATGGCCGCATCGCCCAGCCGCTGATAGTCCTTGAAATGGCCGCCGACGAAAATGAGTTGCGGGCAGAGTTCCCGCGCTCGCCGGCCCGGCATGCCGCCGCGCACGCCGAATGCCTTGGCTTCATAGGATGCGGCAAGCACTACCCCGCCGCCGACGGCAATCGGCTTGCCGCGCAAGGCCGGGTCGAGCAATTGTTCGACCGAGGCATAGAAGGCATCCAGATCCGCGTGGAGGATGTTGGCTTCCATCCGGCCCGTTCGCCCGCGGCGTTCGAACGCCGCATTGTCTCGAGTTGTGATGAGAACATAAAGAGAACATTGCCGGCGGATTGTCAAGCAGCGCGGAGGCTGCCGCAGATGACGAGAGGGCGGCAATGTTCAGCCGCGCAGCCGATCGCGGGCCTGCATCAGCGCGAATCCCAACAGGTTCTCGCCGCGCCACAGCAGCGGGTTCACCGCCCTCTCGTCATCCGCCGCAAGGCCGATGCCCCACACCCGGTCGACGGGGCTCGCCTCGACCAGCACCCGGTCATGCGTCGACAGCAGATATTGCGCAGCGCCGCGTTCTGGCGGAACTTCTGAAAGCTCCCTTCGGTGACGATGCGATATTTGTCGGCATCCCATTTGATGCCATCGAAGCCGCTCACCTGGCGGCCAAGTTGCTTTGCCTGCTTGGGGCTCGCCGCCTCGAGGATTTGTGTTGCCGTCTGAGCATCACCGAACAGGCGTGCCTTCTCCGCCATCATCCAGTGTTCGGCAGTCGGATAGCTCAGACCATCGACGGTAAAGGGCGCATGCCACCACTGGCTGAAGCACGACGTGGTTATGCGGCCGTCCTTGGACGGCTGATGGCCCCAGAAGAACAGGAACTTCTGCCGGGGCTTTGCGCGAAAGGTTTTTTCAAGCCAGGTTCGGTCGTAAATCATCGAGCGGATGGAGCAGGGCGAAAGGTCGGCTTGTCAATGCTCCATCCAGAGTGGGGTAGCGAAGATGAGCGGTCGGCGCTGAATGCGATGAAATGCTGATCTACAGCGCCATCTTGTAGCCGAGATGACTGGCGGTGAAACCGAGGCGCTCGTAAAAAGCGTGCGCCTCCCGTCGACCTTTGTCCGTGGTGAGCTGGACGAAGCTGCAATTGCGCGAACGGCACGTTTCAATCGCCCATTCGATCATCAGCTTGCCGACCCCGCGGGACCGCCATTGCCGGGCGATGCGAATGCCTTCGATCTGGCCGCGCCAGATGCCTTTCCTCGAAATGCCTGGAAGGAAGCTGAGCTGCAGCGTTCCGACCACTTGCCCGGCGTCGACGGCGACGGCCAGCAACTGGTTGGGATCGGCATCGATTGCGCTGAAAGCATCGAGATAGGATGGCGCAAGCGGCGTGGACGGGTCTTCCCGGTCTGCGCCGAGCACATCGTCGGCAAGCATTGCAACGATCGCCGGCAGGTCAGGCGCCTGGGCACGACGGAATTCGATCTCGCTCATCGCGCGGAGACATACGGCGCAGTGTTGGCGATCGCAATATCCGTCTTGACTTGCAAGGGAGGCGCGCGTCTTCAGGCGGCCTCGAGCGCCCAGAGACGATGGCCGTAGCGGCGGAAGAAGCGGGCGAAGAGGCGTTGTTGCCTGGCGCGGGCGAGGTCGGCGGCGCGCCTTTCCTGCCGCCAGCGCGGCATGTTGCGGAACATCGACAGGAAGCGGGCGGCGTCATCGAGTGCTTCCTCGGCTGACTGTGCCGGGCGGATCGCCGCCAGGAACAGAGCGCGGCTCGGCTTCATCTGGTCAATCGCCGCCTTGCGCTGGCGATGACCCTGGCGTGCCTTGCGGATGCCGTGCTGGCGGATGGCCGCGAAAGCGGCAAGCATAGCCGGGCTGTCGCCGCTATAGCCGCAGGCATGGGCGAACTGGGCTGGGTCCATCGTCATTCCCTTGCTGCCGGCCGGCTGCGGTTCTGTTGCTCGCGCCGATTCCAGTCCGCACCAGATGTAAGCATAACTCAAATAATCGAACAAGCGAAACTTTCACGTTGATGTAAGCGGAACGGACTCGACTCCGCTCCAAAAACCGATAATGTTGCGAACAAAGCAGGAACAATGATGGGGATAGCCATGGCATTGGCAGGCAAGGAAGCGACGATCGCCGATGTTGTCTCGATTGCCGTCGAGTGCATCGACTGCGGCCGTAACAGGTGGTGGAAGCCGGCCGAGCTCAAGCGGCATGGGGTGATGCCGGAGACACCGCTGGCCGCACTTTCGGGGCGCCTGATCTGCAAGGCCTGCCGGGCCGACGGCCTGCCGGGCGCGGCCGTCTCGATCCAGGCCGCCTTCATCGACGACCGGCAACGGACCCGCGCCGAGGCGCGCCTGCTCAACGGTCGAGAGCTGGAGCAGTCGAGGCGGGCTTGAGGGAGGGCGTGGTGCTCTTGCCTTCTCCCCTTGTGGGAGAAGGTGGCCGAGCGAAGCTCGGTCGGATGGGGGTGTTGGACGGATCGCTACTGTGAAGACGTAAGACTTTAAAATCGTTCCCTATTTTTGACGCCGAGTTTCTTCCAGCACCCCTCATCCGGCTCGGCGCTGTGCGCCGATCCACCTTCTCCCACAAGGGTAGAAGGGAAAACCCCCTCCTCAGTACCCCAGCAATTCCTTGAGCGGGATGACGCGGAAGACGTTCTTGATGGCGTAGCGGTTGAAGGTCAGCGTCTTCGGCGGGTTGTACTGTTCGACGATCAACTCGGCGGCGGTGCGCTTGACCAGCTTCTTGATGAAGGCCTTGCCGTTTTGCTCGTTCTCCTCGGGAAGCGTCTCGATCACCACATGGTCGCCGGGCACGGCGTCGCGGCCGCCGCAATAGATCATCTCGCCGGGCTCGTAGCGCGGCACCATCGAATCGCTCAGCACGTGCAGCGCAAACACATTGCGCAGATGCCGGATCCCCGGCGGCCGCTGGACATAGCCGGCCGGCTGGCCGTTGAAGGTGAAATCGCCATCGTCGCCGCCGACGGCGGTGCCGAGAAGCTGGATGTCCATCGGCCCGGCGGGCAGGGGGCCGGGATCGGTGACGATCTCGGCATCGGCGACCGGTCCGGCATCTTCGAGGAAGACGACCTCGCCCTTGCCGAGCGCCACCGGGTCGACGCGCAGGAAAGCGGCAGTCTTCAAAAGGTTCTCGGTCTTGGGCAGGTTGCGCCCGGTCTCCCAATTGCCGACGGCAGCAACGTCGGTGTCATTGTGCTCGGCAATGTGACGCATCACCAGGCCGCGCTGCTTGCGCGCCCGGCGGATCGCCGCTCCGACCTTGATCGACAGTGCAGTTTTCGCCATGGCTCCATCTGAGGCATAAGATTCGGTTTCGTCTATGCAAGAATCGCTTGCATGATGATTTGAGTTATGCTCTTATGTGGGCATGCACAAGTCACTTCACCAGCAATCGGTCATCGAATCCGCCCTTCAGCCCGCCGGCAGCGCTCGCCCGGAGGCGGTCCCGCAAACGATCGCCAAGGCCATGCATGTGCCAACCCTTTCCCCTTCGTCGCGGCTGTCCTCCTCCCCGGCCGGGACGATGCCCGAGGCTCGCGCCTCGGATCCGGCAGCGCAAGCGGCCGGAACGGCCGGAGCCGTTCCCCTCACGGCTCCGGCCACGAATTCCCTGCCGGCCGGCAATGCGGATGCCGCGGTTTCCTGCATCCGCACCGAAGACGGCACGGTCATCGCGTTCGACAAGCGGACGGGCAAGGCAGTGTCCGGCGCAACAAGGCAGGCAGCCGAGATGAAGCTCGACCGCAGCAGACCACGCGAAGGATGACCGGCTTTCGGGCCTGAGGCCGGCGAAGCCGGCACCGCACACAACCATCTTTGCAGGAAAAAAACATCATGGCCGCCCGCTATTCCGCCTCGGAACTGGAACAAATCGAGAACTGGCTGATGAGCGGACTGTCGGCCGCGAAGATCGCCACCAGGCTCGGTGCGCAGCGTGGTAGCCCGGTCTCACGCGCGGCCATCATCGGCATCGTCCATCGCACCGCCCGTCTGCGCGCCATCGGCCTTGCCAGATCCAAGGGCTGGTGTGGTGGAC
>NZ_SUEG01000011.1:38076-66430 GCF_005063415.1 Mesorhizobium sp. | reverse complement strand
CGCGCCATAATGTCGAATTACCTCTTGCATCGCGGGAGCCATCCACAGAAGACATCGCAGCTGACCATGCTGAAGGTCGCGCTCGCACCACCTGCCGACCTCAGCACCTCTAAGCGCAAACGTATGCACCGATGCGCGCCCGTAGGGCATCTCGCTGTTACATCGCCGTGACAAAAGCACCGCCACAGTGGCGTCAACCGGTTACACAGGGCAGGAAATATCTCCGGCCTTCTGGGAGTGACGTGTCAGCGTCTCCAGAGGCTGCGTGGGCGCGGCGACTGGAACGCTCCACGCCTCGCAAGTGGGATAGCGAAATCTCGTGAAGGCAAGATCAAGCTGCGTTCTCCGTTCTGTTTCGGCAACGGCCGGCGACTGGGAAAGATAGATACGATGCACGTGGGGCGTCAGGAAGTTGGCAGGATACAGACGCGGGGCGGCCCCCGTGCAAGCGCTTGGCTGAGCGGTGCAATGACCACGCAGCGCCACCTCGCAGCGATCATGGCTTGCGACGTGGTCGGCTATTCGCGCCTGACGGAGCGCGACGAGCGCGGCACCCTCGAGCGGCTGAAGATCTACCGCAAGGACCTTCTCGAACCGCTGGTCTCCGTGCACCAGGGTCGGATCGTCAAGCTCACCGGCGACGGCATGCTGTGCGAGTTCGCGAGCGTCGTTAACGCGGTGACCTCGGCGATGGCGATCCAGCGGGCCCTGGCAGAACACGAGGCGGAGATGCCCGAGGAAGAGCGGATTCGCTTCCGCATCGGCGTCAATCTCGGCGACGTGGTCTGCGAGGAGGACGGCGACCTCTACGGCGACGGGGTCAACATCGCCGCCCGCCTCGAAAGCATCGCCGATCCCGGAACCGTGGTCGTCTCGGGCACCGCCTACGACCATCTTCAGGGCAAGCTCGATTGCGGCTTCACGCCGCTCGGCAACCTGCGCCTCAAGAACATCGAGCGGCCCGTGCGCGCCTACCGCGTCGAGACCGACGCCAGCGCCTCGGTGGCTGCACCGCCTCCCTTGCCCGAGAAACCCTCGATCGCGGTTCTGCCTTTCACCAATATGAGCGGCGACCCCGACCAGGAATACTTCGCCGACGGGCTGGTGGAGGACATCATCACGGGATTGAGCCGGGTGAACTCGTTCTTCGTGATCGCCCGCAACTCGTCCTTCACCTACAAGGGCCGGGCGGTGGACCTGCGCCAGGTCGGGCGCGAGCTGGGAGTCCGCTACGTGCTAGAAGGCAGCATCCGCAGAGCAGGATCGCGGGTGCGCATCAGTGGGCAGTTGGTGGACGCGATCAGCGGACACCATGTCTGGACCAACCGCTTCGAGGGCGACGTGAGCGACATCTTCGACCTGCAAGACAAGGTGACCGAGAGCGTCGTCGGCGCAGTCGAACCGAGCATCCGGCTGCAGGAGATCAAGCAGGCGCGCATGAAGCCGACCGAGTACATCAGCGCCTACGACCTCTACCTTCGCGCGCTGCCGCGGTTCTACAGCATGACGCGCGAAGGCTTTGCCGACGTGCGCCGGCTCACCAACGAGGCGCTCAGCATCGACCCTGGCTTCACCTTGGCGAAGGCACTCGGCGCCTATATCCGTAGCCTATCCGTGAGCCAGTGCTGGCACCAGCCTGACGATATCCGAGTCGCCGCGCGCATGGCGCGAGAGGTACTGGCAGAAGCGCGCGACGACCCCACGAGCCTACGCTTCGCCGCGCAGGTGATTGCCTACAGCGCGAAGGACTACGAGATGGCGCTGCGCACGATCGAGCGATCCCTGCTGCTCAACCCCAATTCGGCGCAGGGCCATACGGGCAGCGGCTGGGTGAACGCACATTCCAGCCGCCCGCTAGTCGCCATCGAGCACTTTCACAGGGCAATGCGGCTGAGCCCGGTCGACCCCGAAAAGGGCATCGCGCTCTCCGGCATCGGGATGAGCTACCTGATGCTCGAGCGCTACGAGGAAGCGTTGGCATGGGGAGAACGCGCGCTGCACGAGATGCCGAACTACGGCTCCTCGCACCGGGTGGTGATCATGGCGCTGGTCAAACTCAACCGGCTGGACGAAGCGCAGGCGGCGGCGCGGCGGCTTATGAAGGCGTTCCCGACCTACACGCTCACCCTGCAGAGACAGATCAACCCGTGGCTGGACGAGGTGTTCGCCGAGCGTTACGTCGAGGCGCTGGGCATCTCCGGCGTGCCGGAGTGATCGTCGCGGTTGCAAAGATGCCCGGCGAGGCGACGTTCCCTTGACCCGCGTCGCTTCTGGAAGGCCAGTTCTCTGGCGGCTTGCCGTGAACAGCCGGCGAGCTCTCTGTTGAATTCGCATCGAACTTTCGGTTTCGATCCGCTTCTTATACGGCAACAGGCAACCTCCGGGCGGTTCAGATCCTGCTTGGGCACACCGAGATCGAGAATACGGTTCGCCATCCGGATGTCGAAGTCGGGGACGCGCTCACACTCGCCGAGGGAACCGAGATCTGATCACGATGGCCTCTCGAATTCGCCGAGAGGCCATCGTGTTCTGAAAAGCCACCGCTCAGTTACGGGGCTGGATTTCAGCAGTGCGCCGCATCACAGCCGTTCGGCAGGGAAGATGGTCATCCCGAAAGCCGCCGGTCCACTGTCGCCCATCAAAAGCGGAACCATGCGGCGTTGAGGCGCTAGGCGAATTTGCGCCTCGTCTCGGCCGTTGCGACGAGCTCTGCCACTTCCTGAAAGCGCACGCTAACGGCGATCACAAGCCAGATCCGGCCGAGCACCCAGAAGGAAAGCGCCGACCGGAGCAGCAGCCAGAGATGCGGTGTTGGCATTTTCAGGCCCCCTGAATTCGGCCCGGCTAAGTTTGATGGAAAAGTTCGAACAGGCGCCAGGCATTGATCGGCAGCAGCATCAGTTCCAACAGGCTCAGGGATAAGCTGCCGATGGGGGCGCCATAGGCAAAGCACAAACAGCTCAGCACCGCCGTGATGTGCAGCCACAGCATGGCTTTCATTGAGTAGATGAGAACGGTGAAGAACCTCCGAGGAAGTCGATCGTCTCGGGCCGACAAGGCGAAGGTGCGCCGCGATACATGAGTCTGGTCGGCATCGATCCACGGAATGAATGCTTGACCTCAAGTTAACTTAAGCTTGTACGATTCGGCTATACGGATTGAAGGAGCATCGGCAATGCTGACCAACATTGATCTTCAGGGACTTCGTGTAGCAGTCACGGGCGGCACGTCCGGTCTAGGACTGGCGCTTGTCCGGCAACTTGCCAGAGAGGGTGCGTTCGTCGCCTTCGTTGCACGCACTGCCGCGAGCGTCGAACGCGTCGCTGACGAGACGGGCGCACATGGCATTGTCGGCGACGTCGGCAAAAAGGCCGACATCTACCCGATCGCGTTGCAGGTCACCGCGAGCCTAGGCGGGCTCGACGTTCTGATCAACAATGCGTCGAGCCTCGGGCCCCTCCCACTGGCGCTCCTCGCCGATACCGAGTGCGAGGAGCTGGAAAAAGCGCTCGCGGTCAACCTCGTCGGCGCGTTCCGGCTGACGAAAGCACTGTTCGGTGCACTTGCCGCGTCCGCGCGCGAGGGCCGTGGCGCGCTGGTGATCAACATCTCCAGCGACGCGGCGGTGAACGCCTATCCCGGCTGGGGTGCGTATGGCGCGAGCAAGGCCGCTCTTGCTCACCTGACGGCGATTTGGGACGAGGAGGCGAAGGCCGACGGCATACGGCTCCTCGCGCTCGACCCCGGCGATATGGACACCCCGCTGCACGCTCTCGCGGTGCCTGATGCCGATCCGACGACCTTGAAGCGCCCCGAACTGGCTGCTGCCGAGATCATCGAAAAGATCCTCGACGCGTTGCCGGCCGGCGCAACACTTCGCGCCGGGGCACATGCATGATTGCCGCCTCCGGCCCCGATCGGCGCCCCGCCAGGCTGTTGGTCGTCGAGGCGGACGGCACGATGCGCGACCTGCCGCGCAGTGAACTCGCGACACTGTTGGATGCCGGCGATCTGGTAATCGCCAACGACGCCGCGACCTTGCCTGCCAGCTTGCGCGGCACGCATATCCCCAACGACAAAGCGATCGAGATCCGCCTGGCAGGCTGGCTGTCACTTCCCGATCCAACCCGCTTCGTAGCGATTGCCTTCGGCGCAGGCGATCACCGCATGCGCACAGAAGACCGGCTCCCTCCGCCTCGGTTGTCACCAGGCGATCACCTTCGGCTCGGTCCGCTTGAAGCCATCGTAGAGCGCCTTCTCGATCACCCCCGCCTTATCGAGTTGCGCTTCCCAGGCAGCCGCGCAGCGGTGCTTGCAGGACTGGCGCAGCACGGCAGGCCGATCCAATATGCGCATGTTCACGAACCGTTGGCACTTTGGAATGTTTGGACGAAGATTGCCGCCGGGCCGGTCGCGTTCGAAGCGCCATCGGCAGGCTTCGCACTCGACTGGCGCACGCTCCAGGCCTGGCGTCGGCGCGACGTGGGCTTCGCAACACTCACTCATGCCGCGGGCGTGTCTTCCACCGGCGACCCCGCGCTCGACTTGCGCCTCCCTTTCGACGAGCCGTACCGCATCCCCGGGCGCACCGCGGCGCAGGTCGCGCGGGCGAAGCTCCGCGGCAGCCGCATCATCGCAATCGGCACGAGCGTGGTGCGCGCGCTTGAGGCAGCTGCCTACCCCGACGGCAATGTGCCTGCCGGAAATGGCATTGCGACAGGGCGCATCGCGCTGGGCACGCCACTTCGCCTGGTCGATGCAATTCTGACAGGCGTCCACCAGCCCGGCGAAAGCCATTTCGAGTTGCTGCGAGCCTTTGCCGGCGATGCTCTGCTCGCCAAGGCTTCCGCAGCCTTCGCCGAGCACCGATATCGCACGCATGAATTCGGCGATTCCATGCTGCTCAATCGCCAACGGTTGGATCGATCGCGCGAACAGAAACGACCGAAGTGCGCAAAAGGAAGCCTCAACTCTACGCGATCCGATGATCTTGGTTTCCAGGCTTCGAAAACGGCGTTTTGATTAACTAATTCATCTAAAACAACTATTTTGACACTAGTAACTTCGACTATAGGGGTCCGGAGTTCGAATTTCGTCGCCGGGAGTCACGCGCGAGCTGCGGCTGAGACGCGGGTAAGCTCGCGCCCTGTGCCGTCCGGCGGTGATCGCCACCACGTCACCAATGCCTATTCGCCGCGCTAGGAGCTGAGTCGGGAGCGACGATGGCGGTATTCAAGTTGGCGCTAATGCAATATTGCCTACGCTCCAACCTTGGGCGATAGTGTGCGCCGGAGGCAGGAGGCCATAGATGCCAGGTGGATCGTCTCTTCCACTGTAGCGTTGCGTGGTTGGGAAACAATTCGGCGAGCCTTTTCACAGAAATTTGCAAATGGCGCTCTGCCAAAAACAGGGCTCAGGACGATCTGGACCGACGAAGACAGGGATCTCGCTCGCGCAATACAGGAACTCAGCAATAATCCTGATGTTTGGGCAGGATGCCTTCCATGCGCCATGACGACTAGGGAAACTGGAGGGCGACGCCTGAAGTCTTGGTAAGGGCAGCTAGCAGCGTAGTGGTGGCGTCGACGATCGCCTGAACGCCCGGGCTCCAGACAGTGTCGAGGAAACAGCGGATGAGGCAACTCGAATTTTTCTATTTCCTTGGGAGTGGTTATGCATATCTCTCCGTCATGCAACCGTGGACCTGCTAATCGTGGCTGACTTGCCCTGTTTGTCCGCTATGAGCGAACTCGCCAAGGTGATGGTCGTTTCTGGCCGGCGGCGGAAGTCTGAAGAACATCGCAAAGCAGATGGAGGCCAACGGTCCAGACCGGCCGCAACGTCGAAAAGCTATCTCGAAATATCGAAGCGACCTGATTCACTCGACGTCGGGAGTCAACGAATTTTGCCGAACGACGGGGGCGAGGGCGAATCCACAGTGCTTGGCGGCTTTCTAAAAGGCATCGAATGCGATTCTGTCGCCGCATGGACGCCAAGCTTGGCCCCGACCATCTGCATCGATAATAATGCAGATTTGCATTATCTAATCGCGATGAACGGGAAGTGTTTGATATGACAACGTTGACAGTGACGATAAGGGGACAGGTGACGTTCCGCAAAGACGTGCTGCAACATCTGGTATCAAGCCGGGCGAGAAGATCGAGCTTGATCTGCTGCCCGACGGTCGGGCGGAATTAAAGGCGGCTCGGGCGAAGGGGCCGTTCCGGGACCTCCACGGCTTCCTCAGAGGCAAGACGAAACGCCGGGTGCTCAGCATCGAGGAGATCAACGAGGCGATAGCGGAAGCGGGCGCCGCAGCCGGACCCGGCTAGGGATGAGGGTTACGGCCGACACGAATGTGCTGCTGCGCGCCTAAAAACCGAATCCGGGATTAGGAGCAGATTCGAAGCGGCAGCCGTTCCGGCCGCGTGACGGCAACCGCATTATGCCGGTTGATCGACGCCGCGCACTGATCGACCTGATCCTCTGACCGCTGGTTGAAGGCGACAGCGTGCTTGCATTCAACTCAAGGCATGGCCGGCCAATCCATAGACCCAAGGCCCATTGTCTTCCCGGTTCAGAAAACGGCGCCCTTTCGACATGGTCGTAACGGTCTCGGCAATGCCGAGGCCGCACTGCTGGAGAAACGCGGCAAACACGCCATCCTTCTCGCGGGTGTCGACGCGGGCGAACCGTCCTGCCAGTTCCTTCAGATGCACGGCTGTGAGATGGACCGCATCAAGATCGTTGCGCGCGATCATGGGGCCGATCACGTGACCACGTCCGAACTCGCGACACATGGAATAGCCGACGATCTCGCCGCCGCGGCTCAAAGTGCAGATTGAGGCATCGGCCGCGAGCAACGCGAGCAGCCTCTCGCGGTTTGTCCCAAACGCGCGCGTATCCAGCGCCGTGATCTCCTTCAGCCTGTCGCTCGATAGCGCCTGCAATTGCCCGTCCAGGGCCGGCATTGTTGGGAGCGTCTGTGGGATCTCCCCCTGGCGCATGTATACGATCGCCTCGGTCGTGAAGCCGAGTGAGACATAAAGAGGATAGGCAGCATGGGTAGCATTGAGTGCCAAGTTGCGATCGCCGCACTGCTCGAGCACCAAGTCCATGAGCCATCGGCCGCCTCCTTGCGCTTGCGTGCGGGGCGTTGTGATCACTACGCCGATGGTGGCGAAATCGTCTCCGTGGGGAAACCACATCGCGCTCCCGAAAACGCGTCCAATACCATCAACGGCAACAATGCCGCGGCCGGCACGGCGCAGAAAGTCCCAATCCTTTGGCCGATGAGGCCAGCGGACTGAGATCGACAGCGCGTGCAGTAGCTTGACGTCGACATCATCAATGTCCCGCGCGACCAGTTCGAAGGATTTCAGGCGTACTGATCTCTGCATCTCAGTCGATCCGCTCCTTCAACGAATGCGCAAGGCACGCGGTGTTGATCCTGTCATCGATCGCCATGTTGCGACATGCCTCTTTTGCCGCAGCATTATACGGGAAAGCCAGCAGGTTTCGCTGGTTCGAGGTGCTTTTTCGAAATCTTCGGCCAAAGCACGACGCAATTCGGCAGGGAACACTGCCGCCTGTGGATAGGCTGGTTGCACCGATGATAGTGTGCAAGCAGAGCGGACCGCCATGAACGTGGAAGAAATCCTCGCGACGCTGATTGGATTTCCCTCTGTTGTGGGTACGCCAAACGGCGCGATCGTCGATTGGATCCGCGACTACTGTGAGGCAGCCGGAGCCGAGGTGACGGTTCTACCCGGTCCCGAGGGCGACCGGTCCAACCTTTTCCTCACGATCGGCCCGCGCCAGGGTCGGGGCTACATCATCTCCGGACATATGGATGTCGTGCCGGCTGGCGAGCCGGAATGGAGCTCGGACCCGTTCGTCCTGCGCCGCGAGGGCGGCAGGTTATACGGCCGCGGCACCGCCGACATGAAGGGCTTCCTCGCCTGCGCATTGGCCGCGCTCCCAGGACTTGCGGCGATGAACCTGCGGCAGCCAGTTCATCTCGCATTCTCATATGACGAAGAGGCGGGGTGCCGTGGTGTGCCGCATCTGCTAGCCGCGTTGCCGAGCTTATGCGAGAGGCCGCTTGGCGCGATTGTCGGCGAGCCGAGCCGGATGCAGCCTGTGCGCGCGCACAAAGGGAAGGCCGCCGCGCGGCTCGAGGTGATCGGGCGATCAGGCCATTCGTCACGCCCCGATCTCGGACTCAATGCCGTGCATGCCATGGCCGGGGTCATCACGCACGCCGTGGCCTACGGCCAGTCCCTCGCCGACGGGCCGCTCGATGACAATTTCGAGCCCCCCTATTCTTCCTTGCAGGTGGGCGTCATCGCCGGTGGACAGGCGGTCAATATCATCGCTGGCCACTGCGCAGCCGACATCGAGGCGCGTGCCGTGCCCGGCGTTTCTCCAGCCTCCCTGCTTGAGCCGGTCAAGGCCCGGCTTTTCGCCCTGCGAGACAGCGGCTTCGATGTGGCGTGGCACGAACTGAGCACCTATCCCGCCCTTGCGCCCGCGAACGGGAGCGAGCTGGCGGCCGTTCTGACGGAGCTGACGGGGCAGGAGCCGCTCACAGCCGTCAGCTTCGGCACGGAGGCCGGGCTTTACCAGCAGGCCGGCATCGATGCGATCATTTGCGGTCCTGGCGACATCGGCCGTGCCCATCGTCCAGACGAATATATCGAGATCGGTGAACTCGCCGCATGCCGGAAGATGATCGAGGGGCTCGGCGCGCGTCTTGCGGCCTGAAGGAAGGGGCGGTCACCATGGCGTTTCTTTTCAATTCCGATGCGGCGCGTGCTGCGGTCTTCCGCGAGATATTCGCGCGCCAGCTCCCGGATCTGGAATTCTTCCATTCAGGAGACGAGATGGAGCCGGAGAAGGTGCGCTATCTCATTACCTGGACGGTGCCCGACGAGATCTCGCGCTATCGCAATCTGGAAGTGCTGTTTTCGATCGGCGCGGGCGTTGACCAATTCAAGCAGGACGTGGTGCCAAGCCATGTGAAGCTTGTGCGCATGGTCGAGGACGGCATCATACGCATGATGCAGGAATACGTCGCGCTCGGCGTATTGGCGCTCCACCGGGAGATGCCCGCCTATCTCGAGCAGCAGAAAAGATGCCTCTGGCAACCGCTTGTCGCTCGACAGGCGGCCGAGCGCCGGGTTGGCTTCCTCGGTCTTGGCGTGCTGGCCCGCGCGGCTATCGAGCGCTTGAAGCCGTTCCAGTTTCCGCTTGCCGGGTGGAGCCGCAGCGAAAAGCGGATAGAGGACGTCGCCTGCTTTCACGGCACGGACCAACTCGCGGGCTTTCTGAAGCAAACGGATATTCTCGTCTGCCTGCTCCCGCTCACGGAACAAACGCACGGCATGCTCGATGCAGAGTTCTTCGACTTACTGCCGGTCGGGGCGCAGCTGCTGCATGTCGGCAGGGGTCCGCAACTAGACCAGGCCGCGCTGCTCGACGCGCTCGACACCGGTCACGTATCTGCGGCGATGCTTGATGTCACCGATCCAGAACCGCTCCCGCAAGACCATCCGCTGTGGTCGCATCCGAAGGTGATGATAACGCCGCACGTCGCTTCGGTGACGCAACCGCATACGGCGGCACAATCCGTCGTCGACAATATCCGGCATCACCGCGCCGGAGAGGAACTGATCGGCCTCGTCGATCGGACACTCGGCTACTAACCAGGAAACATCACATGTCACTTCTGATCACGATCGACACAGATCCAGACTTCGCGCCGAAGGAGGCATTACCGGCTCCGGAGCGGCTCATTTCGGGCAATCCATCCTTCAAGACCTGGGCACAAGATGCCTCGAAGGGAGAAAAGGTGCTCACCGGTGTCTGGGAGGCGACGCCCGGCGAGACGCACTCGATCAAGGGCATTATCTACGAGTTCTGCCACATCGTTTCGGGTCTCGTCGAAATCGAGGAGAAGGGCGGTGAGACCAAGACCTACCGCGCCGGCGACAGTTTCGTAATGAAGCCCGGTTTCGTCGGCGTCTGGCGCACTATCGAGACCGTGCGCAAGATCTACGTCTGCGTTTATGACTGAGTTCAGTGCTCAAGGTCGGGCCGAATAGCGCGCGCAGCCGTTCCAGAACAATCGGCTTTCCAGGTTCCGCCTGACGCGATTCGACGCCGTCGGGCGGCTCATCCACGACGGAAAATGCGGCCGGCGGTCCATTATTGTTCCGATGACGCTAGTGCGAATGAGGACCCCCATCAATGAAGACCTACAAGATAGCGCTTATCCCCGGCGACGGCATCGGCAAGGACGTGACGCAGGCGGCATGGCAGGTGCTGCAGGGGGCGGCTAAGCGGGGCGGTTTCGCCCTTGATGACACAAGATTCCCGTGGTCGTGCGCCTACTATCTGGAGGCCGGTGCAATGATGCCGTCAGACGGCATCGAGACACTTCGAAAATTCGATGCGATCTATCTCGGCGCCGTGGGCTGGTCCGCGGAAGTGCCCGACTCAGTATCGCTTCACGGACTGCTCCTGCCGATCCGGAAAGGGTTTACGCAGTACGCCAACATACGACCGCACCGGCTGTTGCCGGGCGTTCAGGGGCCCCTCCGCTCCGATGGTTTCGATATCCTGTGCATCCGCGAGAATACGGAAGGCGAATATTCCGGCGCCGGTGGGCGGGTTCATTCCGGCACGGCCGATGAGGTCGCGGTCGAGACTGCGATCTTCACGCGTACGGGTGTCGAACGGATCATCCGTTTTGGTTTCGAACAGGCCCGGTCGCGTCGCAAGCAGCTCGCATCTGTCACCAAATCCAACGCGCAGAAACACTCCATGGTTTTCTGGGATGAGGTCACGCGCGAGTTGGCGAAAGACTATGCCGATGTGGAGGTCTCGCAGTACCACATCGACGCCATTGCCGCCCGTATGGTCCTGGCGCCGGAAAGCCTCGACGTAATCGTCGCATCGAACCTTTTCGGCGACATCCTCACGGATATTGGAGCGGCCATTCAGGGCGGGCTGGGTTACGCCGCCTCCGCCAATATTAATCCCGATCGCAGCGCGCCTTCCATGTTCGAGCCGGTCCATGGTTCGGCGCCCGACATCGCGCATCTCGGCACCGCCAATCCGATCGCCGCGATCTGGTCCGGTGCGATGATGCTCGGGCATCTGGGCGAGAGCCAGGCTGCGGCAGAAGTGATGTCGGCAATCGAGTCCGCAACCGCGCGGGGCATTGGCACGATCGCAGGCAAGGACAGGACTGAAACGATCACGCAGGCCGTGCTGGCAGGATTAAGCTGAAAGAGCAGAGGAAAAGACCATGAATGCGATGACGGAGACTGGTATGTTCAACGATTCCGACCTTTTCCGCCAGCAGGCGCTGATTGGCGGTGTCTGGCGGGATGCGGAAACCAAGGGCGTGGTCGATGTCGTTGACCCTGCCAGCCAAAGTGTTCTCGGCACCGTTCCCGCAATGGGCGAGAACGAGACGAGAGCGGCAATCGACGCTGCGGCCAAGGCCTTCAAAGGCTGGAGGAAAAGGACGCATGCCGAGCGTGCAGGATTTCTGGAGCGCTGGCACGACCTCATCCGTCAGCACGAACAGGATCTCGCGCTCCTGCTGACGCTGGAACAAGGCAAGCCGCTTGCCGAGGCGTTGGCGGAAATCCGCTACGGCGCATCTTTTGTGAAATGGTTTGCGGAGGAGGCGCGCCGGATCGGTGGTTCGACCATTCCGTCACCCACACCCGATCGCCGCATTCTGGTGCTTAAAGAACCCGTCGGGGTCTGCGCCATCATCACGCCGTGGAATTTCCCCAACGCGATGATCACGCGCAAAGTAGCACCGGCGCTGGCCGCAGGTTGTACGGTTGTCATCAAGCCGTCGGAATTTACGCCCCTCTCGGCGCTGGCGCTCGGCGTTCTGGCGGAACGGGCAGGTATCCCTGCCGGCGTGATCAACATTGTGACCGGTATGCCCATCGAAATCGGCAACGAACTGATGGCCAACGAGACGGTGCGCAAGATCTCGTTCACCGGTTCGACCCGCGTCGGTGCGCTGCTCATGCGTGGCGCGGCCGATAGCATCAAACGGCTGAGCCTGGAGCTTGGCGGCAACGCGCCCTTTATCGTCTTTGACGACGCCGATCTGGATAAGGCAGTTGAAGGGGTGATCGCATCCAAGTTCCGCAATGGCGGTCAAACCTGCGTTTGCGCGAACCGGATTCTCGTGCACGAAGGCGTTTACGACGCTTTCGCCGAAAAGCTGAGCCGGCGCGTCACGCGGATGAAGGTTGGCGCAGGGACCGACAACGGCACTGAGATCGGCCCGATGATCAACGCGGCCGCGATCGACAAGATCGAGCGTCACATCGCGGATGCACAGGCGAAAGGTGCGCAGGTCATCGCCCAAAGCGAGACGGTGCCGGAGGGCAAGCAATATGCACGGCCGGTCGTGCTGGGAGAGGCTACTACCGAGATGCTCCTGGCATCGGAAGAGACGTTCGGTCCGGTGGCGCCGCTTTTTCGCTTCGAGACGGAGGAAGAGGCCATCGCGATCGCGAACGGTACGCCGTTCGGCCTTGCCGCCTATTTCTACACCGACAACCTCAAGCGGTCATGGCGTGTTGCCGAGGCGCTGGAGTTCGGTATGGTCGGGCTCAACACAGGCATGATCTCGACCGAGGTTGCGCCTTTCGGCGGTGTCAAGCAGTCGGGAGTGGGGCGCGAAGGATCGCAGCTCGGCATTGAGGAATATCTCGAGGTCAAGACGCTTCATGTTGGCGGGCTTAATTAGTTATCTTGCATGCAGGTGGAAACACTTGCAGCCCTAAAGCGTTGGAACGACAAAGAAAGGGGCGGTGAAAACCGCCCCTTTTCTATTGCGACCAGTGATTATTAACGTTTGGGAGTGCCTCAGTCTGGTGCGACTGCGCCAGCAAACAGACGTTCAGGCGAATTCCCGAACAGGCTCCAGTCCGACGGCGCC
Organism: Mesorhizobium sp.; assembly: GCF_005063415.1. Classification (GTDB taxonomy): domain Bacteria; phylum Pseudomonadota; class Alphaproteobacteria; order Rhizobiales; family Rhizobiaceae; genus Mesorhizobium. The sequence goes on along the minus strand of NZ_SUEG01000011.1, from coordinate 53,448 downwards.
GGCCAGACCGCCGATATCCTTGATCTCGGTATATTCGTAGAAGGGGTTCGCAGGCTCGTGGCCGCGGTTCACCCAGACCTTGCTCTTGATACCGAGATCATAGGCGGTCATGAGATCATAGCGAAATGAGGACGACACGTGCGTAATGTCCTCCGGGCCGCAGCCGAGCTTCTCGAACATATATTCGAAGCCCTTCATCAAAGGCTTGTAGGCGCCGGTCTCCTCGGCCGTGATGACCATGTGGAACGGTACGCCGAGTTTCTCCACGTTCGACATGATCAGGCTCTTCATGGAGTTCGACAGGATCACCAGCGGAATCTCCTTGGCGACCTTGGCCAGGCCCGCCGGGACATCCGGGTGCGGACCCCATGTCGGCACTTCCGCATAGATGCGCTGGGCATCCTCGGGCCGGAATGCGACGCCGTTGCGCTTGCAGGTTCGTTCCACGGAATTGTGCACGACCTCGCTGTACGGCTTCCAGGCGCCAAGGACCTCATCGAGGCGATAGGCCGAGAAATCCTTGATGAACTGCGCCATCCCAGCTGGGGAGAGCTGCGCGCCGTATACGCGTCTCGCCGCGCCGGCCATGTCGAAGTTGGTCAGTGTACCGTAGCAGTCGAAGGTGATGTATTTCGGTCTGAACTGGGTCATAGGCGTCGATCCTTCCAATCCTGTCGGCACTGCGTGCCTTTAACAGCAAGGATCATAATGAGGGCCGGAGAAGACTAGTCGCCGCATTCAATGCGCCCTGAAGCAGATTGTTTTGTATTGCGTGAGAGCTTTGGCAGAGAGTTGCGCCAGAGTTCGTTTCGGGCTTCGGCGGGCGCGCGATCTCTCAGCCGTGCGTGGCATAAGATGCGGTGCCAGCGGCAAAGGAAAGTCAAAACGCCTATCGCTCAGGTTCTGGTCGGGAGGAACTGCTGTCCGCGGCAGCCTACCTTGGGCCTAGAGAATTCAGGCCCGGAATGAACCATGACCGCGCAGCAGATCACGCTGAAAACGAGCTGAAGGACGAAACCACACCACACCGGACTTATGCTCTCGTCAGTCAGGAACTATGCTGAATCGGAGGAAGAAATGCTGGCAAACTCACTGATCGAACTCGATCGCGCACATCTGGTTCACCCGTTTTCATGCTATCGGAGCCACGAGGAGACGGGCGTGCGGGTGCTCAAATCCGCCAAAGGCGCGACCGTGACCGATGCAAGCGGGAAAACCCTTCTGGACGGATTCGCCGGTCTATGGTGCGTCAACATCGGATACGGCCAGGAAAGCGTCGTTGAAGCAGCAGCAAAGCAGCTAAGAGAGCTTCCCTATGCGACGGGATATTTCGGGCTGGGATCCGAGCCTGCCATTCGCCTTGCTGCCAGGCTTGCCGAACTGGCGCCCGGCGATTTGAACCATGTCTATTTTACGCTTGGCGGCTCCGACGCGGTCGACAGTACGATCCGCTTCATTCGCTATTACTACCATGCCAAGGGTACGCCGCAAAAGGACCAGTTCATCTCCGTCGAGTATGGCTACCATGGATCCTCGACGGCAGGGTCAGGTCTGACAGCGATCCCGGCATTCCATGCGGGTTTCGGCGTGCCTTACGACTGGCAGCACAAAATTCCTTCGCACTACGCCTATCGCAATCCGGTCGGTTCCGACCCGCAGGCGATCATCGATGCATCGGTCGCGGCCCTGCGGGCCAAAATCGCGGAACTCGGCGCGGGCCGCGTTGCGGCCTTCTACGCCGAACCGATCCAGGGTTCGGGCGGTGTCCTCGTTCCACCTACAGGTTGGCTGAAGGCTCTGAACGCGGTGTGCAACGAACACGACATTCTGTTCATTGCCGACGAAGTCATCACTGCCTTTGGCCGTACCGGACCCCTCTTCGCCTGTGATGAAGACGAGGTCGTGCCGGATTTCATGACCACGGCGAAGGGACTGACCTCGGGCTACGTGCCGATGGGCGCCGTCTTTATGTCGGACCACGTGTACAATACGATCGCGGACGGAGCCGGCAAAGCGGCTGTCGGCCATGGCTATACTTATTCGGCCCACCCCGTGAGCGCGGCGGTCGGGCTCGAATGCCTGCGTCTTTATGAAAATGGCTTGCTCGAGAATGGGCGGAAAGTGGGGAAGCGCTTGATGGAAGGCCTTCGCTCGCTCGCCGACCACCCGCTGGTTGGCGACATTCGCGGTCGCGGCATGCTCGCAGCAATCGAGTTGGTCACCGACAAGGCACGCAAGACGCCGCTGCCGGCGGCGGCCGATCCGGGGCGCCGCATCTTCGAGCGCGCGTGGGCGAACGGCCTTGTCATCCGTGCCTTCAACAGCGGCATCCTCGGCTACGCGCCGCCGCTCTGCTGCACAGACGACGATATTGATGGTATCCTCGAACGCACGCGGATGACGCTGGACCAAACTCTCCAAGATAAAGATGTGCGGGCAGCGATGAAGGGATGATCAGCGGGCGTATTGCATCGACCAGGGCCTTTTGGGACTATCTTGGCGATCGGCTCGGCGTCACCGAGGCTTCACGTCCAATACTTGCCAAACCTCGTCAGCGGCGGCTTCGCATCCCACTGATCGACTTTTGCCCCTGTTACCCATGGCGCAGCAAAGATGATGGTCCTGCGATTTGTTTCCACGAATCGTCGACCTCGCATCGGCCATTCTGAAGCTCAGCGAGTTCGATCGTGACTCGTTGCACGGCGAGTTCGGGTCTCTTCGGCCTGGAGCCCACCATTGAGACAATTCCTGCCCGCTCAAGGGCCGCCAGGGAGCGGGATACGTTCGGCTGCGGACGCGCCGCCAACCTGCACAGTTCCTTGATGCTTTGCGGTCGATACCGATGGATCAGCGCCACCAGCCGACAATTCTCAGGGGTCAACGCTCGCAGAATCTCTTCCGGCGCACACGACTGAGCCATTGGTTCAGGGACCACCAGATGCCCCGCCTCCTGAGCCGTCCCCGCCGCCATCACTGTCGTGCGTGTTTTCCTCAGTAAGAGTGCTTTCCAAGTAAACAACGGCCTCGACGAAAGACGGAAATGCCTCTTTTACCCTGTCGAGGTTTTCCTGCACCTTGTCTGTTTTCAGGTCAAAACCGTACCGATGCCTCACCAGCTGACGGAATCCCTTTAACTCACTCAGGGACTGATAAAGCTCGGGGTCGAGCACAGCCGGGCGGATGCCTGCAATTTCCGCCGACATTTGATCGAGCACGTCCTGGTGCATCGTAGGCCCTTGGGGAACGAGGCCGTCTATGTCGTTGGACAGGCTGAGCAGGATGTCCTCGATGCCGTTGTAGACGTTGTGGACTCCCAGCGAAACAGCTGCGATCGCCCCCCATTCGCCGAGTGACATCTCACTCCCATGAGCCGACAGATATTCCTCGATTTGCTGCAGTTCCTTCGCAGCGCGCGCGATTTTTGGCGACAGCTTTGCGAATGCCGGATGCTTAAACGCTGTCATTGAGCAATTCCTGCACTCGTTCGGACGAAACGTCTGAGGCAAAGATCAGGTCATAGGGAATGTTCGTTCCCCGAAGCTGGTCTGCGACCAAGCGCTCTACCATGGTCCGGTGTGCAGGATCAGTGCTTCCGTGAACCAGCAGATCTACGTCGGAGTGGACGCGGAAACGGTTTTTCGCGAGGGATCCGACAACAGAGATATCGACGCCGCGGGCTTTGGCGTTCCGGAGAATGCGCGATACACAGGCTTGCGCGGTCTTCCGGCGATCGTCAGCTCTTCGGCGGATCAAAGCGTCGATCTTGTTCATCTTTTCGCCTGTTGCCTTTCGTCTAACTATGACCCCGAGGCTAGACTGTCGCAACTCTGCGAACATCTGTGCCTGCAGACATATCATCGCATGAGATATATTTAGTCATTTGACGAGGATAAGGCGACAACAGGCGTTCGCTGGATGTGTCCAGATGCCGTCGAAGTTTTAGGCTAAGCGCCGTTCAGACGAGTGGCATGACAGCCTCCCCTGAATCGTGACATCGTCATTGACAAATGCCGCGCGCAACAAGATGAAGCATGGCACGGATCGAGCCGGAGCTGCGTTCTCATTTGTCGAAAATGATGTCGAGAGGCAAATGAGATTTCACGATCGGGGACTTCAGCACGACGAAGCTGAAATATTTGTCGATTCCGATATCCAATTCGATCATGCGCTCCATGATCGTCTGATACTCGCTTATGCCCGCTGTGACAAACTTCACAAGATAGTCGTAGCCGCCTGAAACCAGATGGCATTCGATGACAGAATCGACTTTCTGAATTGCGGTGAGAAATCTCGCGAAGTCGTTCTGTTGATGGTGCTTGAGCGTGACTTCGGTGAAGATCGTTAGAGTCTGTCCGAGCTTGGACACATCGATCTGGGCGGAATAGCCGGTGATGAAGCCTTCCGCCTGAAGCTTCTTCACCCGCATCAGGCAAGGGCTCGGCGAAAGGTTGACCAGGTCGGCAAGCTCGACATTGGTCACCCGCCCGTTCTTTTGCAGCTGGGATAAGATCTTGATGTCGATCTTGTCGAGCTTCATTGGAAACCTGTCACACGTTCGAACCGCGGATCGCCCGGCAGACGGCGTCCGTCACTTCCTGCGTGGTCGCTGTCCCTCCCACGTCCGGCGTCAACACGCCTTCACGCGTCACCGTTTCCACAGCGCTCATCAACCGGACGGCCGCTGCGCTCTCACCCAGATGTTCGAGCATCTGGGCAGCGGTCCAGAAGGTGGCGACCGGGTTGGCAATACCCTTGCCGGCGATGTCGAATGCCGAGCCGTGAATTGGCTCGAACATCGAGGGATAGCGTCGCTCGGGATCAATGTTGGCGGTCGGTGCAACGCCGAGACTGCCCGCGAGCGCGCCTGCAAGGTCAGACAATATGTCGGCGTGAAGATTGGTGGCGACGATCGTGTCGAGGCTCCGAGGTTTCAATGTCATACGCACCGTCATAGCATCGACTAGCATCTTGTCCCACGCGATGTCCGGGAATTCCCGCGCCACCTCGGCTGCGATTTCGTCCCACATTACCATGCCGTGACGCTGCGCGTTGGATTTCGTAACAACTGTCAGGAGCTTTCGCGGCCGTGACTGCGCCAGCCGGAATGCATAGCGCATGATGCGGGTGACGCCGACGCGCGTGAAGATCGCGACCTCGGTTCCGACCTCCTCGGGGAGGCCGCGATGGGCGCGGCCGCCGTGGCCCGAATACTCGCCCTCGGAATTCTCCCGCACGATGACCCAATCCAGATCGCCAGGGCCAACGCCCGCCAGCGGCGAAACAATCCCGGGCAATATCCTGGTCGGCCGCACGTTCGCGTATTGATCAAAGCCTTGGCAGATCGGCAGCCGCAGGCCCCAGAGCGTGATATCGTCGGGCAGATCGGGGGCGCCTACCGCGCCAAAGAAGATGGCGTCGAACCGCTTCAGTTGCGCCACGCCATCTTCGGGCATCATGCGACCATGTGCCTTGTAGTAGTCTGAGCCCCAGTCGAAGTGCTGGACACGCAGCTTGAAGTCGCCGCAGCGCTGCTGCAGCGCCTCAAGCGCCTGGAGACCTGCGGCAATCACCTCTGGGCCGATCCCGTCAGCCGGAATGGCGGCAATGTCATATTCGCGCATCGTCACTTCCCCTGTTATTTGGTGCTGGCCGCTTCGTGGCCTCAATCTCGTGTGTGACCGATTGTACCTTGGCAAAACGGTCTTCTCAGAATTCAGCGACCTTGCCCCACGCAGCGGTCTTCAGGCGCTCGGGCCTATAAGGACGCGGATCGACAATAGGCTCGCTGCCTGTGATGATGTCGGCGATCATATGCCCCGCGCCGGGGCCAATCCCGAAGCCGTGACCACTGAATCCCGCCGCCAGGATGAAGCCCGGAATCCCCTCCACTTCACCGACTGCGGGAATGCCGTCGGGTGTACTGTCGATATAACCCGCCCAGACATCGGAGATCGCGACGCGTTGGAGTTCGGGGATCAATTCGCAGGCTCTTCGATATGTAAGCCGAATCTGTCCCATGTCGGGCTTCGGGTCGAGAATCCGGTTCCGCTCCATTGGCGTGATGTCGTCGAGGGCCCATTTGCGCAGGCTTTCATGGCCTTGACGCCAGCCCTCGAAGGCGCCCGGGGCGAGATTGCGCCAGCGGCGGGCGAACATAGGTACAAACTCGCGGCTGAACCTGAACTGCTGCGGCGTTGGATCGACACGCGCCCGCCCGCTGATCGCCAGCGCGTATCCACCGTTGCTGCGCCGCGTCAGAGAGACGCGCGCGGTATGCAGGGCATCCGGCAGACCGTTTGCGCCTGGCGCCACGGCTAGAATGGACTGACGCACGGCAGCTTGCGGGAAGCGCATGCCAAGCTGGTTGCAAAAGGAAGAAGCCCACGCGCCTCCGGCCATGACAACGGTCTTTGTCTGGATGGTGCCAGCTTCGGTCACCACAGCGCTCACCCGGCCGGCGCTCAACTCCAGCCCGCGCGCCGCGCAGTGCTGATGTAGGGTGCCGCCCGCCGCCATGATGCCGCGCGCCGTAACCGGCACTGCCTTGGATGGATCAGCCGTTCCGTCAGTGGGCGAGAACACGCCACCTTTCCATTTGCGGCCCGTCGCTTTGCCCCGTTCGGTGGCTTCTTCCGCGCTCAGCATGTGCGTGGTGACCCCGACCGTTCTTGCAAAATCGCGCCACTTTGCCCAGCCTGCCAGCTCATTTTCGTCCTGTGAGAGATAGAGGAGCCCGCAGCGGCGAAAGCCGGTGTCTTGGCCGGTCTCCTGTGCCACCTTGTCCCAGAGGTCGAGACTCTTGGTCGCCATCGGCAGCTCACGCGCATCGCGGTTCTGCTGGCGGCACCAGCCCCAGTTGCGGCTGGATTGCTCGGCCGCGATGCGCCCCTTCTCGACCAGGGAGACCTTGAGGCCGCGGCGCGCCAGATAGTATGCGCTGAACACGCCCACCACGCCGCCGCCGATGACGACGACGTCCGCCTCGCGAGGGAGGGAAGGGCTGCAGTCGATGTGCATGAGCGGCGCGGACATGGATGGGACTCCGGTAATTTGAAGCATCCTAACCTCCCGCCTGAAGAGGCAGGCTGCGGAGTTTGTGCCTGGACGGAATATCCTGCGTTTAGCAGCCCCCAGGATAGGCAATTATTGCGTGAAAAGCTCGCTGCGCGGGGCAGGCGGGAGTACACTTCATGCAGTCGCGTCATCTGCGGCATGGGCGGCACACGGCGCAGTCGTCGACCTTGATCGGCAGCGCCTAGGCCGACATTGCGATGGGCCGCACGGTCACCATCCGCTCGGCGGCATGGCCTGCACACGGTGCCGATGTACACCGGAAGGCCTTGGTCCTATCCCTCATAGGCGCGTATTGCCGGATGAAGGATATGGTTGCCTGATCCCGGTTTCCGCGCCGAAACGGGAACAGAGTGAAATGCCGAACGGGATGTTCTTTTCAGAAGTTCCTGCCGCACGAGGGCCAAGTTTCGAAGACTCTGCGCAAACGGAACAGTCAAACTGGCTGGAAGAACGGAGCAACCCTTATGGAAGGCAGGCTCCAGAGGACATTCGATAGGCAGGGCTTGCCCCTTCGGAGAGTTCTCCAAGAAGGGGAACAGAGTCCGGTACACGGACCGGATTTCACAAGGGAGCCGCCAGGATGAGCAGAACCCGTCTCTCGCAGCCTCAGCGCGCGAAGCGCCGAGAAGGCCAGACTACGGCCGCTACGGTGAGGCGCTTCAGCTCAAAGGGCGATGAAGCGGTCCGCAACAGGGTGGACGCGCTCGGTTGAAAGGGGAGGTGATCTCGATGGTCGCAAGCATCCAGGCTGTAGCCCCCCACGATGTGGCGCTTTCGGTGCGCGACCTCACGGTGAATTTGCCGCAAGGCATGGAACGGACCCATGCTGTCAAGAACATTTCCTTCGATCTGAAACGCGGCCAGATCCTCTGCATCATAGGCGAGTCCGGATCGGGTAAGTCGGTCACGGCGAACGCGATCATGGGGCTTCTGCCAAAGGTGATCCGCCTCTCATCGGGTGTCATCCAGCTGGAGGGGATGAACATCATCGGCATGTCGCCAGACAAGCTGCGCAACCTGCGTGGACGCGTCGTGTCGATGATCTTTCAGGACCCGCTCTCGGCGCTCAATCCCCTGATGACGGTGGGCGCGCAGATTGACGAGGTCATGGCCGCGCATGGCTTCGGCACGCCACAAGCCTGTCGAAACCGCGCCATCGAGTTGCTCACTGAAGTAGGCCTGCCAGATCCCGAACTCATGTATCACCAGTACCCGTTCCGGCTTTCGGGAGGGCAGCGGCAGCGCGTCATGATCGCCATGGCCTTGGCGCTCGAGCCGACGGTGCTGATTGCGGATGAACCAACCACCGCGCTCGACGTCACCACCCAGGCTCAGATCCTGCAACTGATCCGTGACATTCAGCGGCGCAAGGGCATGAGCGTGATGTTCATTACCCACGATTTCGGCGTGGTGGCCGAGATCGCCGACAGCGTCGTGGTGATGGAAAAGGGCCATGTCGTCGAACAGGGCAGCGCCGAGCAGGTGTTGAAGTCGCCCAAGCACCCTTATACCCAGCGCCTGATTGCGGCCGTCCCGCATTTGACCGGCGAAGATCGCTCTCGTCCGGAGGCTGCAAGCAAGGAGCCGATCCTCAAGGTTGAGGGTCTGGTGAAGACCTATCGAGGCGGCAGTGCGCTGTTCGGCGCGCAGCGGACTGTGACAGCGGTCAACGAGGTTTCGTTCGAACTGGCGCCCGGCCGCACGCTGGGGGTCGTAGGCGAGAGCGGTTCGGGGAAATCGTCGCTGGGCCGGCTCCTGATCAAGCTGCTGGACAGTGACGGCGGCGGGATCTTGTTCGAGGGCTGTGACATAGCCAAGCTTTCTGAAGCGAAGTTCCGCCCGCTTCGACCCCGGATCCAGATGATCTTCCAAGATCCCTTCGCTTCTCTGAACCCACGCTCGACGGTCGGTCACATCATGACGGTAGGCCCGATGGCGCACGGGATGCCTTATGTCCAAGCGCGCGATGAAGCGCGTGCGCTTCTGGCCCATGTCGGTCTCGATGCCGGCGCTTTTGGCCGCTACCCGCACGAGTTCTCGGGTGGGCAACGCCAGCGCATCGGCATCGCTCGTGCGCTGATGTTCAAGCCGAAGCTGTTGATCGCCGACGAGGCTGTCTCCGCACTCGACGTGTCGATCCAGGCGCAGATCCTGCAGCTTCTGGACCAGATCCAGCGGGAGACCGGCGTGTCGATGGTCTTCATCACGCACGACCTGCGCGTCGCCAGCCAGATCTGCGATGAAATCGCTGTGATGCAGAAGGGCCGGATCGTCGAGCGCGGGCCGCCCTCGCAAATATTCCTGAACCCGCAAGCAGCCTACACGCGCCAACTGGTAGCGGCGATTCCAGGAGAGCGGCCGGGCAATGCCCGTCCAGTAGCAGCAAACGCATAACAGATAACAAGAGAGGAACTACCATGACCAAAAATTCATCGACTACGTCCAACTACTCGAGGCGCGAAGCGCTGCGACTGATGGCGCTAGGTGGGGCTGCAGGCATCATCGCGCCCAATCTGTTGGGCAAGCCCGCCTTCGCCAAGACCCCTCCTGCCGGCCCGGCCGGTCGCGTCGTCGTCGGCCTCTCCCAAGAGCCGACCGTGTTCAATCCGCTGATGGCGCATATCGAAGTCGATGACGCGGTTCATTTCTCGGTTTTCGATGCGTTGGTCCGCATGGATCCCCAAGGTGGCCTACATCCAAACCTCGCAGCCGAGGTGCCAAGCCAGAAGAACGGCGGCATTTCGGAGGACGGTCTCAACTGGCGCATCCGGTTGCGCGACAATGCCCGCTGGCACGACGGTGAGCCCTTCACGGCCGAGGACGTGAAATTCACCCTTGAACTCATCACGAACCCGAAGTTTCGCGCTTGGCGCACGAGCGGCCATTCGCTCGTGCAGGACATCACAGTGGTTTCGCCCACCGAGATCACATGGCGGATGAAGGAGGCTTTTGCGCCCTATCTTTCGTTCTTGGCCGAAACCTTCATCGTGCCCAAGCACATTCTGGAGAAAGAGGCCGATCCGAATACAGCCGCGTTCAACCAGGCGCCGGTCGGCACCGGCGCATTCAAATGGAGCCAGCGCGTCGCGGGCGATCACATCGAGCTCGTCGCCAATCCTGAGTACGCCGGCGAAGGTCCCTATGTCGAGCAGCTCATCTTCAAATACATCCCCGATATGACGGTGCTCTACACGCAGTTCAAGAGCGGCGACGTGGACCTGGTCGATCAGTCGTTCATCACCGCCGACCATTATACTGAAGCCCGCGAACTACCAGACCGCGTGGTGACACTGGAGACAGGAGCATCCCTGGAGTCGATCTACCTCAATTTGGGCCGCCCGCAGTTCAAGGACCTGGCAGTGCGCCAGGCGCTCTACGCCGCGTTGGACAGGAAGGCGATTGTCGACACGATCTATTACGGCGTGGGCACCCTCACCGAGACCTTCATGCCGAAGGAGTCCTACTACTACGACCCGAACCTACCGGTTCAGGAGTTCAATCTGGACCGGGCACGCCAAATCCTTGATGAGGCCGGCTGGGCGCCGGGGCCGGATGGAATCCGCGCCAAGGATGGGGTGCGACTGTCCTTCTCCAACTCGACAACTTCTGGCAACAACCTCCGCGAGCAGACGCAGCAATTCCTGCAGCAGACGTTTGCCGAGATCGGCGTCGAGATGACGATCTCGAATTTGCCGGCTGCAGTCATGTGGGGCGAGTTCTGGCTGAAGTCTCAATTCGACACCGCCATGGTGGGCGTCACCTATCTGATTGCCGCGGACCCTGACGCCACAAACCGGCTCCATACGAAGGCAATTGCCGCTCAAGGCGGACACGGTTCGAACACAGGGCAATATTCCAATCCTGAGGTCGATGCCCTGCTCGAAAAGGGTGCTCGCAGCTTCGATCGGGAAGAACGGCGCGGGATCTATAATCGGGTGCAGGAAGTGGTGCGCCATGATCTGCCCTTCCTGCCGCTGTTCGCCTACACAATCGTCCTCGGCCGCAAGAAAGGGCTGGACGGCTTCGAGCCCAACGCCAACACCCGCACAGCGTCGTGGAATGCCGCGGCCTGGCAGTGGAAGGCCTAATCCACGCAGTTGCCGCCGCCCGGTTCCGCCGCGCGGCGGCAACAGACTAAAATCATCAACCCACAATGGAGGACTCGAATGCGCGGCTTCCTGCTCAATCGCCTCTCGCAGAGCCTGGTGCTGCTTGTGATCGTTTCGATCATCGGCTTCGGCATTCTGAACCTCCTTCCCGGCGGCCCGCTGGCGCAATTCGGGCTTGATCCCGGAATGACCCAGCAGGATATCGAGCGTCTCAAGGGGCTGCTGGGCCTTGATCGCCCCATATGGATCCAATATCTGGACTGGGCATGGCGGCTGGTGCGGGGCGACTGGGGTCACTCGTTCCGTGACGGAGCGCCGGTATTGGAGGTCATCGGCAGCCATCTCTTTGCCACGCTGCTGTTGATGGGTTCCTCGACCGTGATTGCAATTTCCATTGGCGCCTGGATCGGAATCCGCGGCGCCACGCGCCGCTACTCGCTGTTCGACTATCTCGCAACTGTCGGGGCCATGGTCGCGTTGTCGGTCCCAACCTTCTGGTTCGGACTCGTCGGCATCTACGTCTTTTCCCTGAAGTTGGGTTGGCTGCCCGCGGGTAATATGTCCGAGATCGGCGATGGCTCGATCCTGGGCTACCTCCACCATCTGATCCTGCCAAGTATCGTGCTGTCGCTGGTCCATGTCGCGATCTGGAGCCGCTACATGCGGACGGCGACTCTCGACGCCATTAGCCAGGACTTCGTCAAGACTGCCCGGGCCAAGGGGTTGAGTGAACGCCGGATTCTGATGAAGCATGTCGTCGGCAACGCACTTTTGCCGATGATTACCTTGGCCGGGATGCAGCTTCCCAGCGTCCTCACTGGCGCGCTCGTGACCGAAACCGTCTTTACCTGGCCAGGAATGGGACGGTTGTTCCTCGATAGCCTTGGTTACAGCGACTATCCGGTTGTGATGGGGCTGCTGATGTTCTCCGCCATCCTCGTTCTGCTTGGAAACCTGATCGCCGACATTGTCGTCGCTATTGTCGATCCGCGCATTCGCCTGGCTTGAGCGCGCAACTTCCCCGACAGGAGACAGCCGATATGACCGCTCTCACCGCAAATGCAGCTCCAAGCCGATGGAGAAACAACCGCGCGGCACTTCGTTTCATGCGGCATCGCTTGGCGCTGCTCGGGTTGGCGATGATCATCTTCCTGAGCCTCGCTTGCGTCCTCGGCCCCCATCTCCTGCCTTATAACTCACTGTTCATCGATCTGCGGGCCCGCTTTGCCCCCCCGCTGACGGGCTACCACTTTCTAGGCACCGATCCGCTTGGCCGCGACGTCGCGGCAAGGCTTTTGATGGCGGGACGAATCTCGCTGCTGGTCGGTTTCTTCGCCATGGTGTTGTCGACGCTCGTCGGCACGCTGGTCGGCGTGATTGCAGGCTATCGCGGCGGCTGGGTCGGGGCCACGCTGATGCGCACGGTCGATGGATTCCTGTCATTCCCATCGATCTTTCTGCTGCTGGCGCTGGCTGCCGCACTGAAGCCCAGTCCTGTGATGATCACCGTCATTATCGCCCTCACCAGTTGGATGGAGGTTGCTCGTATTGTGGAAGCGGAGGTCCGCTCGTTACGCGAACGCGAGTTCGTCCTCGCCGGCCGAATGCTGGGGTTGAGCGGCACCCACATCATGTTCCGCGAGATACTGCCCAACGCCATGGGGCCGATTATCGTCGCTTCCACCTTGACGGTCGCGCGCGCCATTCTCATGGAGGCCTACATCAGCTTTCTTGGCTACGGGATCCAGCCGCCACTGCCCAGTTGGGGCAACATGCTCAATGGCGCTCAGCAATATCTGGGCAGCGCACCTTGGCTGGCAATCATTCCCGGAGCTGCAATCACCATTGCGGTAACAAGTTTCAATTTCATCGGTGACGGGCTGCGTGATGCGCTCGACGTCCGAGACGACCACATCTGAAGTTTCACCGACCGCAGATCTTTACCCCTGCAATGCAGCGAGAAGTCAGCCACGTGCAAGAGCCTCACATCGCCGACAAGAACACGCCCTACTGGTGGGAAGCAGCGCCCGTCATGCCGCTGCCGCGGCAGCAAGTCGCAAAGAAGCTTGACGTGGCAATTGTCGGCGCCGGTTATGCCGGGCTTTCGGCCGGCCTTGTGCTGGCGCGCGAAGGACGCTCGGTCGCAGCTTTTGATGGGATGAATCCGGGCGAGGGTGCTTCCACGCGCAACGGCGGAATTACGAGCGGAAGCATCCGGCCGGACTATGCCACGATCACCCGGCGCTTCGGGGAAGAGAAGGCCATGGCGATCGAGGCCGAGGGCAAGGTCGCACGCGAATTCCTCTACGACTTCATCAAGACCGAAGGGCTCGACTGCGACTTCCGACTGGTTGGCCAATTCAAAGGCGCTTTCGGATATGAACAGTATGAGAAGATGGCACGCGGCGCCGAGACGCTGGCGAAGAAACTGGGGATCGAGTCCTACGCGGTTCCGCATGCCGAGCAGCGAAATTATATCGGCACCGACTTCTACCGCGGCGGAACCGTTCGGATGGACATTGGCGGGCTGCACCCCGCAAAATTCCATGCTGAGCTCCTGCGGGTGGCGCTCGCATCCGGGTTGACGGTCCATTCGCATACAGGGGTCAAGTCGATCGAGAGGAATGGTTCGGGGTTCCGCGTCGCGACTTCGGCAGGGACGGTGGATGCACGGCAGGTTCTGGTCTGTACCAACGGCTATACCGACGGCGCCGCTCCCTTCCTGCGCCGCCGCCTGGTTCCGGTCCGCAGCCGGATCATCGTGACCGAGGAACTTGCGCCCGATGTCATGGCGCGACTGATGCCGAAGCTGATGACGATCACCGAGAACCGGCAACTCGGTTTCTATTATCGCCCGTCGCCCGACGGGAAACGTATCCTGCTGGGGGGCCGTGACAGTTCTCGCGTCGGCGATCCGGCGGCGCCGAAACTTCTCCTACGCAAGGGACTGGTGAACCTTTTCCCGGAGTTGGAGAACGTGCGCCTTTCGCATTGCTGGTTCGGCAATGTGGCGATGAACCGAGACATGCTGCCCCGCATCTTCGAGAAGGACGGTGTGGTCTATGCCTCCGGCTTCTGCGGTTCGGGCGTGGTCTGGGCGCCTTGGATTGGCATGCGTGCGGCCCACAAGTTGATGGGGCATGGCGAGCAGTCGCGCACTGCGTTCGACTTTCGACCGCCTTCGGCCGTCCCGCTCTATCGTGGCAATCCGTGGTTCATGCCGGCGATTATCCAGGGCTATCGGTTGCAGGACCGTCTCGCCTTCTGGCGCGCCAGCCGCTGATCGCCGGAAATATCAGGACATTCTCCAGGCTGGATTCGGCCTGGATTGTAGCTGCCCTACCGTGGCTGGAAGAAACGCATTGCTGAACTACGACACGCAGCGATCCCGATCGCAAGCGGTTTTGCGACATCTTGTTGCCGGAGAGCACTCCAGTGGTGTCGAAAAATCCGTCGGGGCTGGGGTCTGTCGGTGCGAAGCTGATCAGCGGTGGGACGCCTTTGCGCGGATCAGCGCGTCGGCCATATAGAGGTCCTGCAGGGAGATGCCGGAACTGTCGAAGACCGTGATCTCATTGTCGAAGCGGCGTCCGGGCGCACGCCTTTCGATGACGTCGCCGATTGGTGTTACCGCAAGCATGCCGGCGTCGATCTCGTCGCGCAAATGTTGGAACTCGCCGATCTGGACGGACTGGGAAAGCAGATCACAAAACAGACGTGCCTTGGGAAATAATCCGCTCGGCAATTCGCGCTTGCCCGGAGCATCCGACCCCATGCTGACGATATGGGTTCCGGGTCCCACCCAAGCGGCATCGAACAGCGGTTCGCGTGCGGGTGTCGCCGTCACCACGATGTCGGCCGCGCGCACGGCTTCTTCCGGCAAGGCAGAGCGCGCCTTCAGTCCCCTTTCGCCGATCTGATCGACAAAAGCGTCGCGCCGCTGCGAAGGCCGGGCCACGACCAGCACGGTTTCGATTGGGCGGATGCGTGCCAGCGCCATCACTTCGAAGCTCGCCTGGTTGCCGGCGCCGAAGATCGCCAGAACCTTGGCTTGCTTGCGCGCAAGAAGATCAGCCGCAACCGCGTCGGCGGCGGCTGTCCTGTAGGCGTTGACCCTCCCGGCCTCTACTACGGCGCCGAGCCGACCTGTATGCTGATCGAGCAGCACGATGGTCGAGTTGTGGCGGGG
>NZ_SUEG01000011.1:0-38066 GCF_005063415.1 Mesorhizobium sp. | reverse complement strand
GGCGGGGAAGGCCACGTGCCGGGTTGCCCGACCAGAAGGAGCCAATTTTCACTCCGGTCAGGTCGTCCGACGAACCGGATTTGATTGAGAAGGTATTGGTCGCCTCCTGTGTGCGTCCGAGAACAGCGGGAAAGACCCAGCTCTGCCGCGATGCTGCCGCCACGAGAGCCTCGCGCGCCGCCTCGAAGGCAAGTTCATGAGTGACGAGGGCGGCTGACTCCTCTTCGCTGATGTAGATCATCAAAAATTCCTTCTGAGCATCATGCGTTTTATCGCTGGGGAGTGTTGCGGCTATGCCATTGCAGAGGCTGAGATCACATCCATTGGGGATGGTGCGGACGTAACGCCGATCGCGGGCAACCACGAGGCGGCGATTCAAGGTGTCAGGTATTCCTCGCCCGATTGGCGCGATTTGGCATGCCGAGGAACAGCTTAAAACGAATAATCCCGCTGATTTGAAGGGGCAAAACAGCAGCGAAATCTGTCCGCCGGGCGCGACTCTAAGATCCGACTTCAATCCGACTCTGGATCAAGTGACAGCGTTGCACCTTATGGCCTTTGAGCATGACAGAGATATCGTCAGCGCCCCGACCGAGCTGATGAAATTGGAAACCCGCCATTTGCCGGGCGCGCTGAAGCTGTCGCAGGAGATGGCCTGGCCCTACCGCCAGGAGGATTGGGAATTTGCCGTGATGGTCGGCAATGGCCTGGTCCTCGAGCGGGCAGGACAGGTGATTGGCACCGCCATGTCGTGGAATTACGGACAGTCCTATGCCTCGGTCGGGATGATCATAGTTACTGGCTCCGCGCAAGGCGGTGGCAACGGCGCCCGGCTCTTTGATGGATTGCTTGAGGCGACACACGGTCGCAACGTGCTGCTCAACTCAACGGAAGAGGGGCTGGCGCTCTACAAGCGACGCGGCTTCACTGCCTGGGGCACGGTGCTTCAGCACCAGGGCTCGCTGACTGCCGCCGTGACGCGGAGTACCCGCGACGACATCCGTCACGTGACAGCCTCCGACCTCGCGGCGATCCAGGCCCTCGACGAATCGGCCACGGGCATGCCCCGGCTGGCGATGGTGGCTGCGCTCGCCGATGTGGGCAACGCATTGGTCATTGAGCGCAGGGGACGGATTGCAGGCTACGCTATCGCGAGGAGGTTTGGCCGCGGCTATGTCGTCGGCCCTTGTGCAGCCGAGAGCGACCAAGACGCGCGGCTTCTGATCCTGGCCCAGCTTTCGAAGCTTCACGATCAATTCATTCGCATCGACGTCTATGCCGAGGATGGATTGGGCGAATGGCTTGAGAGCCTTGGTCTTCAGCAATCCGGCAGTGCGACCGCCATGGTCAAAGGCCAACGACCCGTCTCCGAGCGGCCAGCCCATATGTATGCGTTGGCAAACCAATCGTTCACTTAGGAAACGAACTTATGAACAAGAGGGCGGCAAACCTGGCGGTGAGCGAGACGGCTACCACGATCGACGCCTTGGTCACCCCGGCGCTGCTTCTCGACCGTGGGCGGCTCGAGCGCAACATCCAGGGTCTGGCCGAGCGCGCCAAGAAGCTTGGCGTGGTGCTGCGCCCGCATATGAAGACGGCCAAAAGCATCGACGTCGCCCGATGCGCGTTCCATCCAGAACCCGGTCCGATCACGGTCTCGACCATCGCCGAGGCGGAGTATTTTGCGGGCCATGGCTTTCGAGACATGACCTATGCGGTCGGCATCTCGCCGGCTTCGGCCATGCGTGCCATGGAGTTTTGTCGCCGTACCGGTGTCGATCTGAAGCTGTTGCTCGATTCGGTCGGGCAGGCCGATGCCCTGGCCGGCGTGCGCCAAGCAATCGGCGTGACGCCGTCCGTCTTCATCGAACTGGACTGCGATGACCATCGCGGTGGATTGAAGCCGGACGATCCCAAGCTGCTCGAGGTGGCCAACAGGGTCGTCGAAGCGGGCGCTAATCTGGTCGGCGTCCTCGCCCATGCGGGCGAGTCCTATACCTTGAGCACGCCCGATGCGCTGATCAAAGCAGCCGAGAACGAGCGTTCGGCCAGCGTGCGCGCGGCCGAAACTTTGCGCGCTCACGGCCATGCCTGCCCGAGCATCAGCCTCGGTTCGACGCCGACCGCACACTTCGCCGAGAATCTAGAAGGCATTACGGAGTTGCGCGCCGGCGTCTACATGTTCTTCGACCTCGTCCAGCACGGGGTCGGGGTCTGTGCCATCGACGATATCGCGGTTTCCGTGTTGGCCACCGTGATCGGAGCCAAGCCGGAAAAGGGATGGGTGCTGGTCGACGCCGGGTGGATGGCGCTTTCGCGCGACCGGGGAACCGCAAATCAGCAGATCGACCAGGGTTACGGTGTGGTCTGCGACGAAAAGGGGCGGGTGCTTGAAGATGTGATCGTGGCCCAGGCCAGCCAGGAACACGGTATCCTCGCCACTCGTGCCGGTTCTGGAAAGTACATGCCCGAGTTACCGCTCGGGACTCGGGTCCGCATTCTGCCCAACCATGCGTGTGCGATGGCCGCCCAGCATGATTACTACGGCGTCGTCAACGGGGACAGCCCCAAGATTGAAGCGCGTTGGGAGCGGATGCGCGGCTGGTAGGCGCGCAACTACGCTCGGATGTCGCCCCACTCAAATCAACACTGGTGGTCAAGAAAATGAAGTCTACTTCTTACTGGCTGGATACATCTCAGCCGTTCAATGAAGGGTCGTCCAAACCGCTCGAAGGCCACTACGACGTGGCGATTGTGGGCGGCGGCCTGACCGGCTCCTCCGCCGCGCTGGCCCTTGCCAAAAAGGGCGCCCGGGTTGCCCTGTTGGAGGCCGAAACGATCGGCAACGCCGCGTCCGGCCGCAATGGCGGGATGTGCAACAACGGCTTTGCCCAGAACTATGCAATCATGGCTGGCAAGCACGGCAAGCCGGCCGCAAATGCGCTCTACAAGGCTTTCGACGCCGGCGTCGATATGGTCGAGCGGTTGGTGCAGGAAGAAAAGATCGACTGCAGCTTCTCCCGTGTCGGCAAGCTCAAGCTTGCCGCCAAGCCCGAACACTACGACATGCTGGCGCGCAGCCAGGAACTGCTGGCGGCCAATGTCGATCCCGAAACCAGGATGATCGCGCGCGCGGACCTGCGAACCGAAGTCGGCACCAACCGCTACCATGGCGGGCTGCTCTTTCCCAAGAGCGCGGGCATGCATGTCGGCCGGTTCGTCCAGGGCCTCGCGACCGCTGCTGCCCGGCGTGGCGCACAGGTCCATGAACGCTCGCCCGTCATGGCGATGCGCAAGGTTTCAGGCGGGCATGAGGTAACGACGCCAAAGGGCAAGATCGTCGCGCGGCAGGTCCTGTTGGCGAGCGGCATCTCCCAGATTGGCCCGCTCGGCTGGATCCGCCGGCGCATGATCCCGGTCGGCGCCTTTCTGATCGTGACCGAGCCGCTGTCGCCCGACCATGTTAAGCGTCTCATGCCGACCGGGCGCATGGTCGTCGACACGCGCAATCTCGTTGTCTACTGGCGGCTCACGCCGGATAATCGCCTTCTGTTCGGCGGGAGGGCGCGCTTTGCCGTGTCCAATCCTCAATCCGACGAAAAAAGCGGCCGGATACTCAAGGCGGCGATGGTCGAGGTCTTTCCGGAACTGGCCGGCACCCGGATCGACTACTGCTGGGGCGGCATGGTCGATATGACCCGCGATCGCCTGCCGCGCGCCGGAGAGCGCCATGGCATCTATTACTCAATGGGCTATAGCGGACACGGGACCCAGATGTCGACATTGATGGGCACCATCATGGCCGACGTCATGGACGGGCACCCCGAGCTCAATCCCTGGAAGGATTTCGACTGGCCAGCGATCCCCGGTTATTTCGGGCGCCCCTGGTTCCTGCCTATTCTCGGCGCCTATTACCGCATGAAGGACCTTGTAGGGTGATGACGCCCCTCGAACACCTGTCCCGCAACGGCCACCCGGACAAGTTTTTCATCGACGGTCAATGGGTTGAGCCGAGCGGCACCGCAACGGGCGCCGTCGTCAATCCCGCCACAGAAGAGGTTGTGAGCCAGTTTCCGCTTGGAAATGGCGAGGACGTGGACGCGGCCGTTGCAGCGGCTCGCAGGGCATTCGCCACCTGGAGTCGGACCACGCCAGAAGACCGCGCGGGTCTGCTCGATCGCCTGCAAGCGCTGCTCGAGGCGCGCGGCGAACTGCTGGCTCAATGCCTGAGCCTCGAAATGGGCGCGGCGATCGGCTATGCGCGCAGCACCCAGGTGCCGCTGGCGATCACGCATGTTAAGGTCGCTCGCGATGTGCTGACAGACTTTCGCTTCGTCAAGCAACGGGGGCAAACCGCCGTCACCCACGAACCGATCGGTGTCTGCGCCTTGATCACTCCGTGGAACTGGCCACTTTACCAGATCACCGCCAAGGTTTCGCCGGCGCTCGCTGCAGGCTGCACGATCGTGCTGAAGCCGAGTGAGCTTTCTCCGCTGGACGCCCTGCTGTTCGCCGAGGCGATCGAGGAAGCTGGCTTCCCTGCCGGGGTTTTCAACCTCGTGCAAGGTGATGGTCCAGGCGTGGGTATGGGTCTCGCCTCCCATCCGGATGTGGATATGATCTCCATTACCGGGTCCACCCGCGCGGGCATTGCGGTGGCCCAGGCGGCAGCGACCACGGTCAAGCGTGTCGCGCAGGAGCTCGGGGGCAAGTCGCCGAACGTGATCCTGCCGGACGCAGATCTCGATCGCGCCGTTTCTCTGGGCGTAGCCGCTGCCTTCCGCAATCTCGGCCAGTCATGCAGCGCCCCGACGCGCATGATCGTGCCACGCGCGCTGCTCTCCGAGATCGAGGCAATCGCCAAAAGGGCCGCAGCCCAGATCGTCATTGGCGATCCTCTTTCGGAAGCCACAACTCATGGTCCAATCGCAAACCGTGCCCAATTCGACCGCATCCAAACCATGATCGGCGTCGGCATTTCTGAGGGCGCCAGGCTCCTCACCGGAGGACCGGGCCGTGCGCACGATCTGAACGTCGGGTTCTATGTGAAGCCGACCATCTTTTCCGACGTGCACACGAGCATGCGCATTGCCCAGGAAGAGGTCTTCGGGCCAGTTCTCTGCATCATCCCTTACGACACAATCGAGGAGGCCATCACCATCGCCAACGACACGGTCTACGGTCTGGGGGCGCATGTGCAGGGCAAGGATATGGGCGCCGCCAGGGACGTGGCTTCGCGGATTCGCTCCGGTCAGGTGCATCTCAACTACCCGGCCTGGGATCCGCACGCCCCGTTTGGCGGATTCAAGCAGTCCGGAAACGGACGCGAATATGGGATCGAGGGCATGTTGGAGTATCTCGAGGTCAAATCCATCCTCGGCTATTTCTAGGCGACATCTTCGCCCAGCGCAGGGGGCGCGCGCCCGTGGGCCGAGCCGAGCTCCTGGACTGCGCTCACCTACGAACCTGGCAATTTGCCATGGCTCCGCAGCGCGCGGGCGATCTGCTGAGAAGCCGGTCGAGGCCCAGGAGGCTTGGTCGATCTAGACGGCAAGCCGCCCCTTATCTCGTCGCATCCGATGAAGAGCTAACCGAGGCGATCGTCGAGGCAGCAACTGCCCTAGGCTTGTCCGTTGCTTTCGACCGTCGGGAATAGCCGTCGGCTCACATGGGTGGCTAAATCGGAACGTCGGTGTCATGCGTTGGGTGCCCCTGCGATGTTGCTGCATCTCAATGGGCCATTGTTGCGAGTTGGCAGGTGAACTCTTGCACCGGCAGCGAGTGTTGTCGCGCTGTCGCCGATAGTCCGCCATAGCCGCGTCGAAGCGCTGTCGCCGCTGAAAGCCATGGCGAGTGCACTTGCGCAGAGTTCGGCGTCCCGGAAGGCGTCGCCGATCCCCTGCGCACTGCGTCCTTGCAGTAGCCAGCATCGGCAATGGGCGCCCCAGCCTGAACCCGTATGGTTGCGAAAGACTTGGGCAACGCAGCGCCAGCGAATGGCGTCTCGTTGCCAGAACGGTCAGCTAACGCAGGTCATCCCCACTGCGATCAAGAACCCTGCACGCCGGCCGGCCCACCAAGGTTGCCGCGATCGCCCCCGATGTCGTAGAGGCTATGGTCGGCGGTCAAAAATTGGCGGAGAAGAATATATGCCAGAGCACCCGAAACTCGTCTCGACTGTCAAGTCGCATGGCGGCGCCCAGCACGTTTACTCTCATCTCTCGACGAGCTGCTCATGCGAAATGACGTTTGCCATTTTCGTGCCTCCGCAGGCACGGGAAAGGCGTTGCCCGGTGGTGTGGTACCTCTCCGGACTCACCTGCACCCATGCGAATGTAATGGAAAAAGGCGAATACAGACGTATTGCCGCCGAACTTGGCTTGATCGTCGTCTGTCCCGACACCAGCCCGCGTGGTGCCGACATTCCGGATGAAAAGGACAATTGGCAGTTCGGCAGCGGCGCCGGTTTCTACCTCGACGCGACGCAAGAGCCGTATGCCAAGAACTATCGCATGTATTCCTACATCGTCGAGGAGCTGCCAGCCGTGATCGGGCGCGAATTTCCCGCCGATATGGCACGCCAGTCGATCTTCGGCCATTCGATGGGCGGGCATGGCGCGCTGACGATCGCACTGAAAAATCCCGCGCGTTTCAGGAGTTGCTCGGCCTTTGCGCCGATCGTGCAGCCAAGCACAGCCGGCTGGTCGAGGCCGGCATTCGAAAAATATCTCGGCCCAGATGAGGCCTCGTGGCGGCGCTACGATGCCACTTCGCTCATCGAGGATGGACACCGTTTCCCGGAATTCCTGGTCGATCAGGGAACGTCAGACGGTTTCCTTCAGGAGGGCCTCAGGCCTTGGCTGCTCGAAGACGCCTGCTTCAAGGCAAGCATTCCGTTGAAATTGCGGATGCAGGACGAATATGATCACTCCTATTTTTTCATTTCGACATTCATGCATGACCATATGACGTGGCATGCCGAACGGCTTTCACGAGGGTAGGCCGTAGGAATAGGTCGGCAGTCAGGCGGGCTCGGTGACGACGCCGATACGCCGGTAGACGAATGGTTCGTCCTTCGAAGGAACCGTCGCAGCGCGCTGGGCTTCGTCGATCAGCATTGCCATGCGCGCATGGATCGGCGATTTCTCGCAAGCCGGGTCCGTCGCGGCGGCATCGCCGGCGATTGCCATCGCCTGGCAGCGGCAGCCGCCCCAGTCGATCTCGCGCCGCTCACAGTTGCGGCAGGGCTCCTGCATCCAGTCGGTGCCTCGAAAGGCATTAAATGCAGGGGAATCGGTCCAGATCGCGGCCAGGCTGCGTGGTCCAAAACGCTCGAAACTGAGCGACGGGATGGTCTGGGCGGCATGGCATGGCAGTACGGTGCCGTCCGGCGTCACCATGAAGGCGTCGCGCGCCCAGCCGCCCATGCACGGCTTGGGATAGATGGCGAAATAATCCGGCGTTACGAAATCGATGTTCATGACGCCGGTGAGCCGTTCGCGCGCCGCCTCGACGATCTCCGCCTGCCGGTCGACGGCAGCACGCTCGGGCATCAGTTGATCGCGATTGGTCAGCGCCCAGCCGGCGTACTGCACGTTGGCGATCTCGAGACGCTCCGCACCCAGCGAAAGGGCCAGATCGATAAATTCCGGTACCTCCTCGATATTGTGGCGATGGATCGGCGCGTTGATGGTAAGCGGCAAGCCGGCCGCGCGAGCGCGCCGTGACGTTTCCAGCTTCTTTTCGTGGCTGCCCCTGTGATTGCCGATGCGCTCGGTGGTCGCCGGCCGTGCGCCTTGAAAGCTCAGTTGCAGATGGTCGAGCCCGGCTTCGGCAAATGCCTCGATGCGGCCATCCGCAATGCCGACGCCGGCGGTGATCAGGTTGGTGTAGACGCCGCGCGCCGAAAGCCCGGCGATCAATTGCTCAAGATCGCGACGCAGCGTCGGTTCACCGCCGGACAGATGCACCTGGAGAACGCCAAGATCGGCCGCCTGCGAGAACAGGTCGAGCCAGCTCTGCGTGTCGAGTTCGCGATTGGCCTTCAGCAATTCGAGCGGATTGGA
Organism: Mesorhizobium sp.; assembly: GCF_005063415.1. Classification (GTDB taxonomy): domain Bacteria; phylum Pseudomonadota; class Alphaproteobacteria; order Rhizobiales; family Rhizobiaceae; genus Mesorhizobium. The sequence continues at coordinate 30,000 of NZ_SUEG01000011.1, read as the reverse complement.
GCAATAGGGGCATTGCAGCGGGCAGCGATGCGTCAGTTCCGCCAGCATGCCGATCGGGGGGAGAGGGGGCTCGCTCATAGCTTCACCAGCAGCTTGTCCGACCATTCCTGCAGGAAGGCGATGACATCGGCCGCCACAGCCTCCTGTTCGGCATCATAATCTGCGGCAAGGCCGGCAATGATGTGGCCGACCGTGGACCGCCCATCGCAGCGGCGCAATATGTCGAGGCTGATGTCGTTTGGCCAGAACACCTTTTCAGGCGAAAGCACGGCGAACGTCTGGCGCACGGGGTCGTACTGTATGCGCACGTGCTTCGGCAGCGATGGAACCGACTGCGGCGACACAATGGCTCTTTCGCGCAGTGCTATCATTGGGCTGCCTCCGGACGGAAGGCGCCGGGCGGGATATTGCCCGGCTCGCCGTAGGCGTGTTGAAGCGCGTCGAGCATGGCCCAGAGTATATCGCATTTGAACACCAGTGCATCGATCGCCTGCTGCTGGCGTTCCGCCGTGTCGGCATGTTCGAGCACATAGGCAAGACCGAAGTCGGCGTCGCGCGAGGCCTGTTCGGGCCGTCGGCTGAAATAGGCCAGCGTGTCCTCGGTGATATAATCGTATCTGGCCAGCATCGCGGGTACCCGCTCCCCGATGATGAGCGGTGAGAACATCTCGGTCAGCGACGACGCGACCGCCTCCAGCAGGGTCCGGTTCGTGCAAAAGGAGAGGTAAGCGCCAACCGCGAAACGTGTCGCCGGCAGGGCCAGCCTCTCGCTCTTCACCGCGTCGGCATCGAGACCGAGCGAGGTCGCCAGGTGCAACCAGCGCGCAATACCGCCGCTCCAGCCGTCCTCGCCGTCATGATCCTCGATGCGTTTGCGCCAGGCGGCGCGAAACGCCGGATCCTCGGCATGAGCGAGGATCATGGCGTCCTTGCGCGGAATGACAGCCTGATAGCAATAGCGGTTCAGCGCCCAGGCCTGCATCTCGGGCCTCGACAGCGCACCGCTGGTCATCCTGTGATGGAAAGGATGGCGGTTGTGATAGCGCTCGGCACCGACCTGCCGCAGCACGGCTTCGAGCTCTCTGGAGGACAGGCCGTTGCTGGCTGCGTCGTGGAAATCACTCAAAGTTGCATCTCCATCCCGTCGCGGGCCACTTCCCAGCCAGCCGCTTTGACTGCAGCATGCTCGGCAGAATTCTCGTCCAGAACAGGATTGGTGTTGTTGATGTGGACGAAGACACGGCGGCCGATCCTCACATCGGCCAAGCCGGCGATCGACCCCGCGTCTCCCGACATTGCCAGATGCCCCATGCGCGCACCGGTCTTTTGGCCGACGCCGGCAGCAATCATCTCGTCGTCGGTGAAGACCGTGCCGTCGAACAGAAGGCATGCGGCATCGGCTAGACGCGTGCACAGGGTCGCATCGATGCGGGCGCAGCCGGGGATGTAGAAGACGGAGCCGCGACTGCCGGCACCGGCGATTCGAACGCCGATCGTGTCGCCGGCGTCGGAGCTGAAATTGGCATCCGGCTGGCCTCTTTCTTCGAGATAGAGGGCTATCTTCCCGGAGACGGGAAAGCTCTCGACAGCCACGCCGGTGTCGTGGCCGTCTGCATCGCAGATCGCCAGTTCTTGCGCCGGCGGCAAGATGCGTCGCGGCACGAGCGCCGGATCGAGGACATTGAAAATCGAATTCGCCTCCAGCGTCGCCAGAACCTGTGTCGTTGCATAGATAGCGAAAGGCTGCCGCTCACGCAGGCTGAGCAGGCCGGCGACGTGATCGACATCGGCATTGGTCAGCACCACCGCGCGAATAGGTGTCGAGCGCAGCGGCGCATCGTGCGCGGGCTGCAAGTCAGGCGTTGCCGCGATCTGCTGGCGAATGTCGGGCGACGCGTTGAACAGAACCCAGCCGAGCCCATCCGCCGACGCGGCGACACTTGATTGGGTTCGTGAATGCACGCCAGCTTCCCCGCTGCGAGCCGCACGGCTCAGACGATAATTGCAGTTCCATTGCGGAAAGCCACCGCCGGCCGCCGATCCGATGATTCTCAAGCGCATGAAAACGCCCGCCCCGCGGCTTCGCTGACCAGCAGCCAACTTGCAGCCGCAAAAAACGTCCCGCCCGCCTTGCGTGCCTCAAACTCTTTCACGAAAATCCCATGCGGCAAAGGGATGCGTGCCCCTGTTGTCAGGGACACGCACCTCTGCGGCCTACTTCTTGGGAGTAATTTCAGCAGGCAGATACCGCGAAATTTCAAAGCCCGCAGCAACCTGACACATGGTCGGTTTCGTCCAGCTCTTCTTCATAACATTTCTCCTCTTCTACCAGCCCGAAGGGGCCGATGCTGTCGTTAGTCAACCATTGCAGGGCACCGAAGCAATGGCTCGTCCATCACGTTTCAAAATGGACAAATGAATCAGTAGGTTTTAAAAGTCGAAAAAAGATCGAAAGTAGCTGTGGTCTTCCTTCAATTGTTCATCGCGTAGGGTTTTTTCTCCTCCAGCGGAAGACTTGCACCTTCCCAGCCATCCGCGCCGAGCGGATACCAGATCACTGAACTGTAGCCCCACTCGACTGCGCGTTTCGCGGCATTCCACGATATCCAGCAATTCGTCATGCAATAGAACAGAATCGCGCGCGATTTATCGGTGCCGGCCGCGGCTGCCAGGCCGTGGCGAAAGTAGTTGGCGGTCTCCTCCGAAATAGCGCCGTATCCCACGTTGGCCAGCCATATGCTGCCTGGAATGTCCTTTCTGACCTTGTCTCTCCATATCGTTCCTGGCGGCAGATTGGTCGGCTTCGGCGTGTTCGGCATCACGTCGAAGAAGACTGCCTTTTTCCCTCGCCACACCGCTTCCGCCTCCGCGGTGGTAACCACTGTCGCACGCCGCAGCGTGTCCGGCACGGGTGCCCGGTATTCGTCCAGCCGGTAGCCGGCGGGCTCGTCAACCCCGCCTGCCCATGCCGGCTCCATAATGCCCAGGGGGCCCACCGTGAGCAGCAAAACCGCTTCCTTTCCTTTCATCGCCTGCCACATTCTGGCCTCCGCCGGGCCCATCCCAAACTATTGCGTGATCGGATTGTCATGCTCGTCGATCAGCGGCACGTTGTAACCCAACAGGATCTTGATGATCTCCGTCTGGTTTTCCCTGATCACCCGGTTGAGCGTCCGCTTCCATTCCTGGTCGGACGGACGTACGCCCATGGTGATGCGGTAAGACATGCGCGAGCCGGTTTTTTCCTTCAGCAGCGGAACGATCGTGACGTCGGCTCCGAGTTCCCTGGCATAGTAGCCCGCCATCGGGCCCCACAGGACCGCCGCGTCGATCTTGCCGGCGAGCATGTCCTTGATCATGACCTCCCCCATGGAAGGGGTGACGCGCGTATCCACCGCCAGCGGGTAGATCTTGGCGGTCCGCAGAAGCTTGTTGGCGGCCATGTTGGCGGTTGGCGGCGTGCTTTCGACGACGCCGATTCTCTTGCCGGAAAGTTTCGGATCTTCGATCGTCTCGACGCCTTCCATGCCGTTGCCTTTCGGATAGACGAGCACATAGGCGGAGCGGTAGTAGGCATTGGTATTCTGCACCAGTTCATCACCTTGGGCGTAGCCCATGATGATGTCGCATCGGTTGGCCCCAAGCGTGTTGCGCACAAAGCCGGTGACAGTGGGAAACCACGTGTAAGCGACTGATTTCCGCCCCGTCTTCTTGGCAACCAGTTCAGCCAGCTTGTTTTCGAAGCCTTGGCCGTTCTTGTCGGTAAAGGGCATGTTCGAGGGATCGGCGCAGACGCGCAGAATGTCGGGATCGACCAGTTCGCCTGCAGCGCCAAGCCCGGCATTTTGCGCCAGGACGTTCGACGGCAGCAAGGCGAGCGCGCCGAGGATCGGCAGAACGACGCGCAGCTTCGATGCAGTGCAGCCGGTCATATCATCCACCCATGCAGGATGCTTCGGCATCCTTGGCTGCCTGAGCCTTGTTTTCGTGCTTGGGCGGCCTGCCGCGGGGTGCCGCGCCATCGGCGCGCGCGCGCAGATAGACGTAGAGATCGTCCAGGTAACAATAGACGTTCTTGTTGTCGCCAAAGGCAGGCATGACGTTTTCCTTGCCGCCGCCGACATTCTTGCGGCCCTCGGCGACGATCGACAGGAACGTGGCGTAATCCATGTTCTTCAGGCTATTAGCCAGGGCAGGCGCATAGCTCGACCCTGTGGCGTCCTGTCCGTGACAGACATGGCAATCTGAGTGATACCGGCGATACCCGCTGAAGGTGTACCAATCGACGGTTCCGTTTTCGATCTTGTAGGTCGGATTTCCGTCCGCATCTAAATATTTGCCTCCTTCTTGCTTCACCGCCTTGGCTTTTTCCATGCTGTCTTCGGCCCGTACCAGACTTGAGCTGGCCAGAGGCAGCAGGACCAGGGCGAGAGCGGAAACTGCAATGCGAACGATCATTCAGACTCTTCCTTCATTTGCCAGAAACCCTGTGCCGTCGTGCAGCGGCATTGATCGGTGTTGGGTGGGCGGCGCAATCGAGAGCCCGGTTCCCGGCTTCGGGTGACCCGGGCTCTCGTTTTTCGAACCTAGTCGTAAGGCTCTTCCCGGCGTCAGTCCGGGAGGCCGAACACGGTGAGCTGGCCGCCCAGCGTCGTATAGTCGGCAAGTGCAGCGTAACCGCCGACAGCACCCAGACCGGCGGTTCCAACGACTGCGGTCTGGTCGCCCTGCGCACGGCCCTGATCAACGGCGCCATGCCAGGCAGCGGCGTTATCGGGCGAAAGCAGCCCACCTGCCAGACCGATACCGGCCCATCCACCGACGCCGGACAGAACGGCGACGTACTGCTTGCCGTCATGTTCATAGGTCGTGATGTTGCCGATGATGCCGGACGGGGTCTTGAACTTGTACAGTTCCTTGCCGTCCTTATCGACCGCCTTGATGTAACCTTCGAGGGTACCGTAGAAGACGACGTCGCCATCGGTCGCCAACGCCCCCGACCACACCGAGAACTGCTCGGGCTTCGACCAGACGATCTCACCCTTGGCTGCATCCCAGGCAATGAAGTTGCCCATGTTGCCGTCACCGCCAGGCGCCGCATACATCGACACGGTGGCGCCCACATAGGGCTGACCGGCGGTGTAGCTCACTTTGTAAGGCTCATAGTCCATGCAGACATGGTTGGTCGGCACGTAGAACAACCCGGTCTTCGGCGAGTAGGCGGCCGGCTGCTGGTCCTTGGTTCCAAGCGCGGCCGGGCAGATACCGGTCGAGTTGGTGTCTTCGCCGTTCTGCTGGGTCGAATACTTGGCGACGACCTGCGGGCGGCCATACTGGTCGCTCTTGGGGTCCATGTTGACTTCCGTCGCCCAGTTCACCGCCGGATCGTATTTCTTGGCGACGAGAAGCTCGCCGGTGGCGCGATCCATGGTGTAGGCAAAGCCGTTGCGGTCGAAATGCACCAGCACGTCGTGCTTGGCGCCGTTGACCTCCATGCCATCGACGAGAATCATCTCGTTGATGCCGTCATAGTCCCACTCGTCATGCGGGGTCATTTGGTAGAGCCATTTGGCAACACCGGTATCCGCATCGCGAGCCATGATTGTCATGGACCAGCGATTGTCGCCGGGGCGCTGGACCGGGTTCCACGTCGAGGGATTGCCGGTACCGTAGTAGACAAGGTTCAGCTTGGGATCATAGGAATACCATCCCCATGTCGTGCCGCCGCCTGTCTTCCACTGTTCGCCTTCCCAGGTGTTCGTGCCGGAATCCTTTCCGACAGGCTTGCCGAGATGGGTCGTCTTCTCAGGATCGAGAAGGGTGTCTGCATCAGGACCTTCCGAATAGGCTTTCCAGGCGAGCTTGCCGTCTTTCAGATTGTAGGCGGCCAGCCAGCCGCGAACACCGAATTCAGCACCGGAGACGCCAACGAGCACCTTGTCCTTGATGACTACGGGTGCCGACGTGCCGGATTCGCCCTTTCCGCCGTCGGTCTGGTCGCCGTTCTTGACAGACCACACGACCTTGCCGGTCTTGGCATCTAGCGCGACGACGGTGGTGTCGGCCTGGTTGAGAATGATCTTGCCGTCGCCATAGGCGACACCGCGATTGACCGTGTCGCAGCACATGATCGGAATGACGTTCGAGTCCTGCTTGGGCTCGTATTTCCAGAGGATCTTCCCGTCGTTCTTGAGGTCCAGAGCATAGACGTTGTTTGGGAAAGGCGTGTGGACATACATCACATCGCCGATGACCAGCGGCCCGCCTTCGTGACCGCGCAGCACGCCGGTGGAAAAGCTCCATTTGACCTGCAGGTTTTTCACATTGTCGGCAGTGATCTGGTTGAGTTTGGAATAGCGGGTGTTAGCGTAGTCACCCGTCTGCATCGCCCAGTTCTTCGCATCTGATGCGAGCTTTGCAAGGTCTTCATTGGCCGAAGCCGTATAGGCAGCGCCGAGCGATAAAAACGCCGCGGTCGTCAGAATGTAGGTAGTTTTCGCAAGTACACGCATCCAAAATCCTCCCGGGTTCACAGTGAAGAATCGACCGTCAAGCCCCACAAGGGCTTGCCCAAGCAATTCATGTTGGGAAGTTATTTTCCGGCAGCTGTCACGACCTACCCCGAAGCAGAGGGCACCGTTACCGCCCGCCCCCCTTGGTCTTCGAAAGACTGCCGCCGCTCCCTGATGACGGTGGCGCTCTTGAAGCCGGAAACAGGAAAAAGCTATGTCATCGCAAAAGGCCAGGCAAGCAAAAACCTACAATGCATCGTTGCGCTGCAATATCGATTATGGTGCGGTGCAATATTCAGAAACAATTAAAAGAAGCGTCTTGTGAAAAACTATTAAGCAGATGAGCGTCCAGCCGTGACATATATAGAAACCATATTGTTCCCATATTCTCAAGGTGAGACACATTTGACTTTATTTCGATATATTCTCCGAGGCGCCTCGGAGTAAGTATGCGTGCATCTCGCTGGCTACCGATAGTGAGCGAAGCATGAAATGAACGCGTGAAGGGGGGTGCACAGCGGGTCATGAAGTCGGCTCCTGTCGGCCGATAGGGCATTCCTCCTTTGGTCCTATACGCAGGCCATGGGAGCTTGACTGGCTTTGCGGCACGTCGCCAATTGGCGCGATGATCCCGTCTGGATGCATGGTGTCCAGGCCAACTGGAGGTTCCTCATGATAAGGTCTGTTGGATCTCTCACCTTGCCGCTGGCCTTTGCGGCGCTGGCCTTTGCGAACTCGGCCAACGCCGCGGGAGACTACCCGACGGCAACGATTGCCGACTACGTGCTCGGCTGCATGCAAACAAATGGCCAGACACGTCAGGCGCTTGAAAGCTGTTCCTGCTCGATCGATGTTATCGCCTCGATTGTTCCTTATGATCACTATGAGAGGGCGGAGACCTTCAAAAGCATGTCGTTGACGACAGGGGAGGCGGCAGGGTTGTTTCGCGAAAGCGCGCCAGCGAAGGCGGCGCGCACCGAACTGAAACGCGCGCAGGCGGAAGCTGACATACGTTGCTTTTAGTCAGGCGGAACAGGCACACGTGGCCGAGCGCCTCACAGTCCTGCTGTTTCCATCGGCCAATGGCCGCGAAATACCATGCCGTCCGTGTCTGTCGCCTCGACACGGATTTCGCCTTTGCCATCCGCCGTGATCAATTCATCCACGCCCTGGAAAGCGAAGACGTTGTGGGCGACTTTCCTGATCTTGAACTCAAGGTCGCCGGCAGCGGCGAGGGCGGCCCGCCCGAGGCAACAAGGCAGCATCGCGGCGCTAACCGCGGTGCATGCGAAGCCGTTCAGAAGCTTGCGTCGTACCCTGTCGATCGGCATGGCTCTCCCGATATGCATTCCGATCGGTAAGGCGATCAGGCCACACCCGGAAATTTTTGCTGGAACGACCGCAAAAGGTCGCCCATCACCTGTGGACTGCGATGTTGCCGCGGCAATCTTACGTCGAACATGCGAACCAGGAATGCCGATCAAATCGCTCGTTCCTTGCTCGGAAAGGCACATTTCCAGCGCACGACCTTGAGCCTCGGATGTTCCTGAGACCATTTTGCGATCTCGGCGGGCGCCAGGAACATGCATTGGAACAGAGGGCCGCGGCTCTCGAAATAGACATGTTCATCTCGGCAATTGCCCGGATTGGCGCTAAGGCACACCGTTAATATGAGATCGACCATGTCCATTTGGCACTTGTCGTCGCCTGCGCGGCGAACTCTCCAGAGTTCGTGCTTTGGAGTTGCAGCGGATTCCTGAAGGTGCCCAAACAGCAAACCGGCTGGGGTGAGGCTACGCGTTCGGCCAATAGGCCCCAATAATGTGAACCGCGTGTCGCTCCGCACTTCCCCTTCGCGCAGTCGGGAAACGAAACAGGACCTTTGTACGATTGACTTCCTTCATCGGCAGTCTAGCTTTTCGAGGCGTGCAGGTGCTGCCAGTCCGGGGAGGAAGGACGAACGTTTGCTCTCCCGCGTAATGCCGGCGGTCAAGGCATCGACACGCGTAAATTGTCCGGGGCACCCACACGATCAATGAGGAAATGCCATGCGCGCAGTCGCATTTTTCGCCGCCGTGTCCGTCGCCACCTTTGTCACTGCCCAGTCTCAGGCACAGGATGCCGCGGCGGGTGAGAAGGTCTTCGCAAAATGCAAGGTCTGCCACGTGGCAGACAAGGACCAGAACAAGATCGGTCCGTCCTTGAACGGCGTCATCGGCCGAACGGCCGGGACGCATCCGGGGTTCAGCTATTCCAAGGCGATGACCGAGGCCGGCAAGTCCGGCGTCAAATGGGATGAGGCCACGCTGACCACCTACCTTCACGATCCGAAAGCGATGGTCAAAGGAACGAAGATGGCGTTTGTCGGCCTCAAGAAAGACGAGGACATCGCCAATGTCATTGCCTACCTGAAGCAATTCTCCAAATAACGCGGCTCTTCCGCCGGCCATTTTGACTGCGCCCGGCCGGCGTTGGCCTGGGCCTTGCGCTTGGGGTCACGCAGCGTCTTGCAGCCTCTGCATCGCGGAGGGCAGATCGAACAGGCTGTCGCAAACGAGGTCGGCGCCAAGCTCTTCAACGGGAATTTGGCTGTATCCGCCACGCAGCAGAATGACTGCCATGCCGGCGGCGCGGGCGGCGGCCACGTCGGCGCTGCTGTCTCCGACCATCAGCGTGTCACGAGGTTCGACCTGAAGCTGGTCGAGCGCCAGCAACAGCGCGTCTGGCGCCGGTTTCAAGTATGTCACCGCGTCTCCGCCGATGATCGCGCCGAGATATTCCGTCAGCCGAAAATGGAGCAGGATTTCGCGAGCCGCCAGCTGCGGCTTGTTGGTCACCACGGCCATGGCTATTCCGCTCAAATGCAAGTGCGTGAGAACCTCCCTGACGCCAGGCATCAGCCTCGTCCGGCCGGTCAGATGCCTGCGATAGATCGGCGCCATGACGCGGTTGGCCTCATCGAGCGCGCTGCCGAGGAGCGGCGTGCCGCTAGCCGCGAAGGCTCGTTCGACCAGTTTCCTGATGCCGCCGCCGATCATGGACTTGACCTGATCCAGGCGCAGCGGCGGCAGATCGCGCGCGGCCAGCAATTCGTTGACGGCGGCCGCTATATCAGGCGCCGAATCGACCAGTGTGCCGTCGAGATCGAACAGGATCGCCTTGGGCGACCCAAACGGCCTGCCTGCGCCGACGTTCATGCAGCATCCTTCCACTTGATCGAACAGCCGATCGAAGCGATCTGGTCGAGCGGTCCGTCGCCGGTTCGGGCAACCTGCTTCATCGCCTCGAACAGGTCGCGCCTCAGCCCGGGCGATTCGGCGTCGCGTCGCGACGCGTCAAGCCGGCCGCGATATTGCAGCGTCAACTCGCTATTGAGCCCGAAGAAATCCGGGGTGCAAACGGCTCCGTAGTCACGCGCCACCGTCTGGCGCTCGTCGTGGAGATAGGGGAAAGTGAAGCCGTTCGTGCTGGCGAAGAGCTTCATATTGTCGAAGGAATCGTCCGGATAGGCCCCGGCATCGTTTGAGTTGATCGCGACAAAGCCGATGCCTTCGGCCTTGAGGTCGTTGGCGTCGCGCACCATGCGTGAAATCACCGCCCTCACATAGGGGCAGTGGTTGCAGATGAAGGCCACCACCAACCCATTCGGGCCGGCGTGGCTTAAGATCGAATGCGATGTGCCGTCGACGCCAGGCAAAACGGCGTCGATGGCTCGCCAGCCGAAATCGCAGACAGGTGGAATTGCCGCCATATTTGCCCTCCGATGAAACGGTTTTATGCAGCTTTCCGGATCGCCCCGTCGGCCGCCTGCCTGATGGCGCCGATATTGGCGCAATAGGCCGCCTCGGTGCCGCCCTTAAAGATGGCCGAGCCGGCGACCAGCACATTGGCGCCGGCCGCGGTGACCAGCGGAGCGGTTTCGGGCGTGACGCCGCCGTCGATCTGTATGTCGATCGGACGATGGCCGACCAACGCCTTGACCCGCCTGACCTTGTCGACGACTGCCGCAATGAAGGCCTGGCCGCCGAAGCCCGGATTGACCGTCATCAGAAGCACCAGATCGAGCCGGTCGAGGACATATTCGATGACGCTTTCCGGCGTCGACGGGTTCAGCGACACGCCGGCCTTCTTGCCGAGATTCCTGATTGCCTGCAGCGAACGGTCTAGGTGCGGCCCGGCCTCGGCGTGCACTGTAATGATGTCGCAGCCGGCATCGGCGAAGGCGGCGAGATAGGCGTCGGCCGGCGCGATCATCAGGTGGCAGTCGAAGACCTTGTCCGTTCGACTACGGATCGCCTTGATCACTGGCGGACCGAAGGTGATGTTGGGCACGAAATGGCCATCCATCACATCGAGATGGATCCAATCGGCACCAGCCCGCACGACCGCTTCGACCTCGCCGCCGAGCCGCGAGAAGTCCGCGGAAAGCACCGAGGGCGCGATGATTGTCTTGGTATCCATGGTCGTCGGCTCCCACTTTGTCGTCCGTGTCCGGTCGCTGCACGCCAACCGCGTCGTCTTGTCAGCGCGCCTTCGTCTCCGGTTCGCCTTCGAGCTTACCTTCCGCGAACACACGGCTGCCGCGAATGTCGGATTCCTCGATCGTGATAAGATCGATTTTCGTCAACGCCCGGTCGCGCGATGCGAAAAGCCGGCTGGCCTGGCGAAGCCGCGCCCGGTCGAGGCTATTGCGAACCGAGCGGGCGTTGGAGAAATGCGGCAGTCGCATGCGGATCGGGAGATACTCTTCGAGCGCCTTGGCCGCCGCTTCACTGAGACGGTAATTCTGTTCCGCCAGCATGATCTCGGCGATCGATTTGAGTTCGCTGACGCCGTAGTCAGGAAAATCGAGGTGATGGGCGATGCGCGAGCGCATGCCGGGATTACTGTCGAAGAAGCGGTCCATCTTGTCCTTGTAGCCAGCAAGAATCACAACCAGATCGTCACGGTTGTTTTCCATGCATTGCAGCAGGATTTCGATCGATTCCTGGCCGTAGTCGCGTTCGTTCTCGGGCTTGTAGAGATAGTAGGCCTCGTCGATGAAAAGCACCCCGCCCATGGCGCGCTTGATCACGTCGCGGGTTTTGGGCGCGGTGTGGCCCACATATTGGCCGACGAGATCGTCGCGCGTCACGGCGACCATGTGCCCTTCGCGAACATAGCCGAGACGATGCAGGATTTCGGCCATTCTGAGCGCCACGGTAGTCTTTCCGGTACCGGGATTTCCCGTAAAGTTCATGTGCAGCGTCGGCGCGCCCGATGTCAGGCCGAACTTGCGGCGAAGCCGGTCGACCAGGAGCAGCGCGGCGATCTCGCGGATGCGGTTCTTGACAGGTTTCAGGCCAACGACTTCGCGGTCGAGCTTTTCCATCACCTCGTCGATGTTGGATGCCTCGAACTCGGCCTGCAGATCCACCGATTCGCCCTGCGCGGCAGCGCCCTTTGCTATCGCGTCCAGCATGGTTTCGCCTAGCTCCGCTCGCCTTCGGGCCTGTCGGTCGCATAAGGCACGATCGAATAGCCCTGGCTGCGCCCGTCACGCTCCTGGCGCAGCAGCCGGAACCCGGGTTCATTGGGCGGCCGGTTGACGATGAACGACATGCGCGGCGCTTCCCAGCCCTTGGTCGAATCGAAGGCGGTGACCCGGACATACATGTTAGGCATGGCTTTCCGGCAATTGTTGACTTCAAGCAGGATGCCCGCCGGGTCCCTCAGGTCGAACATCGGGTTGCCGTACATTTCCCAATAGGTGTTTCGCGGATGCGGATCGTCGGTGTATTCGACGCTGACCGCCCAGTGGTTTTTCAGCGCGTATTTGATCTGCGCCGAAATCTGCTCATCGGTCAGCTCGGGCAGGAACGAAAACTGTCCCTGCGTGACCTTGTTTCCGGGATTGGTCATCATGGCGACGGTTCCTTTCGTCTAGAAGCTCGGCGTTGCGGTTGGCACAAAGTCGGCCGTGTCGGTCGATTCGTAGTTGAAGGTGACGTCCTTCCACGTCTCCAGGGCCGCCTTGAGCGGCGTGCACCATCTGGCCGCCTGTTCGAGGATTTTGGTCCCTTCGCGCAGATAGTCGCGGCCCTCGTTGCGGGCGAGGATCATCGCCTCCAACGCGACGCGATTGGCCGTAGCGCCGGCCTGGATGCCGTCCGGATGGCCGATCGTGCCGCCGCCGAACTGCAGGATGACGTCCTCGCCGAGATAATGGATCAGCTGGTGCATCTGGCCGGCATGGATGCCACCGGAGGCGACGGGCATCACCTTGTTGAGCGAGGCCCAGTCCTGATCGAAGAACAGCCCGGTTTCGAGGTTCTGCGGCGTGCGCTCCTCGCGCAGGGTGTCATAAAACCCCTTGATCATAAGCGGGTCGCCTTCCAGCTTGCCGACCACCGTGCCGGCATGGATGTGATCGACGCCGGCCATCCGCATCCATTTGCATATGACGCGAAAATTCATGCCGTGGTTCTTCTGGCGCGAATAGGTCGAGTTGCCGGCCCGGTGCAGGTGCAGGATCATGTCGTTGCGGCGTGCCCACTTGGCCATCGACTGGATCGCCGTATAGCCAATGACGAGGTCGATCATGACGATGCAGGAGCCAAGCTGTTTTGCAAATTCGGCGCGCTCGTACATCTCCTCCATCGTGCCGGCGGTGACGTTGAGATAATGGCCCTTGACTTCGCCGGTGGCGGCCGACGCCTTGTTCACAGCCTCCATGCAGTAGAGGAAACGGTCGCGCCAATGCATGAAGGGCTGCGAGTTGATGTTCTCGTCGTCCTTGACGAAGTCGAGGCCACCCTTCAGCGCCTCGTAGACGACGCGGCCGTAATTGCGGCCTGACAGGCCAAGCTTCGGCTTCGTCGTCGCGCCGAGCAGCGGCCGGCCGAACTTGTCGAGCCGCTCGCGTTCCACCACGATGCCGGTCGCCGGGCCCTGGAAGGTTTTGAGGTAAGCCACCGGGATGCGCATGTCCTCGAGCCGCAAGGCCTTGACGGCCTTGAAGCCGAACACGTTGCCAATGATCGATGCAGTCAGGTTGGCGATGGAGCCGGGCTCGAACAGGTCGAGGTCGTAGGCGATATAGGCGAAGTACTGTTGCTCGATCCTGGTGCCTGGACCTGTGTTCGGCACCGGCTCGGATTTGAACGCCTTGGCGCGGTAGAGCTCGCAGGCGGTCAGCCTGTCGGTCCACACCACGGTCCATGTCGCGGTAGAGGATTCACCGGCGATGGCGGCGGCCGCCTCCTCGTGGTCGACGCCGGGCTGCGGCGTGATCCGAAACATCGCGATCAGGTCGGTCTCCTTGGGCCGGTAGTCCGGCTCCCAGTAGCCCATCTTCTTGTAGGGGATGACGCCCGACCTGTAGCGTTCCTTGCCTTCCTTGAGCGTGCCTGCTGAGGGCATGTCGATCTTGTTCATGGCAGGTCTCCTGTTTGCCGCTCAGGCGGCTTTCGCGGTTGCGATATGGGGGTCGAGCTTTCCTGCGGCGTAACGTTTCGCCATCTCATCCATGGCGATCACCCTGATCTTCGACGCATGGCCTGCGGTGCCGAAGCGTTCGAAGCGATCGCGGCAAAGGTCGCGCAGGGCGTCCATGGCGGGTTTCAGGAATTTACGCGGATCGAATTCGCGCGGGTCCTCCGTCGCGACGCGGCGGAACTGCCCGGCCATGGCCATTCGGCAATCGGTGTCGATGTTGACCTTGCGCACGCCGTAGCGGATGCCGCGCTCGATCTCCTCGACCGGGACGCCAAAGGTCTGGGGCATCTCGCCGCCATAGTTGTTGATGATGTCCTGCAGTTCCTGCGGCACGGAGGAAGACCCATGCATGACCAGATGCGTGTTGGGCAGCTTTTCGTGGATCGCCTCGATCAGCTGCATGGCCAGGATGCCGCCGTCAGGCTTGCGGCTGAATTTGTAGGCGCCGTGCGAGGTACCGCAGGCGATCGCCAGCGCGTCGACCCGGGTGGCGGTCACGAAGTCGACCGCCTGATCGGGATCGGTCAAAAGCTGGTCGTGGGAAAGCGCACCTTCGGCGCCGTGCCCGTCCTCGGCCTCGCCCTGGCCGGTTTCCAGCGAGCCGAGCACGCCGAGCTCGCCTTCGACCGAAGCGCCTACCCAATGCGCCATGCGTCCGACACGTTCGGTGATGGCGACGTTGTACTCGTAGCTCGCCGGGGTCTTGGCGTCCGCCATCAGCGACCCGTCCATCATCACCGAGGTGAAGCCGTTGCGGATCGCCGACAGGCAGGTGGCTTCGTTGTTGCCGTGATCCTGATGGATGCATAGCGGAATGGCCGGATGGATTTCGGTCAACGCCTCCATCATCTTGGCCAGCATGATGTCATTGGCATAGGAACGGGCGCCGCGCGAGGCCTGGATGATGACCGGCGCATCGCAGGCCCTGGCGGCCTCCATGATGGCGAGGCCCTGTTCCATGTTGTTGATGTTGAATGCCGGCACCCCGTAGCCGTGCTCGGCGGCATGGTCGAGAAGCTGGCGAAGGGTGATGCGGGCCATGGTCGTCCTCCTAGATGATGAGCTTCAGCGCCGCTGCCGAGACGGCTTCGGGCGTGATTTCGAAATGCCGGTAGAGATCCGGGGCAGGGGCGCTGGCGCCGAAACCGGCCATGCCGACGAAAATGCCGGTGTCGCCTATCCAGCGGTCCCAGCCGAGCCGTGCTGCGGCTTCGATGGCAATGCGCGGCGCCGAGCCGAGGACGGCCTTGCGGGTGCCGGCGTCCTGTTCCTCGAAAAGCTCCCAGCACGGCATCGAGACGACCGCGGCGGCGATGCCGTGCTCGGTCTCCAGCCGTTCAGCGGCGGCAACGGCAATCTCGACCTCCGAGCCGGTGGCGATCAGCGTCACGGCGCGGTGCTCGGGCGGCTCGCGCAGGATGTAAGCGCCCTGGCTCGACCGGTTCTCGTCGCTGTCTGTCTGGCGCAGCATCGGCAGGTTCTGGCGGGAGAGCACCAGCACGCTCGGCCGGTTCTCGCTCTTCAGGGCCAGTTCCCAGCACTCCGCCGTTTCGATGATGTCGGCCGGACGGAAGACGTTGAGGTTCGGCGTGGCCCGCAGCATCGCCAGGTGCTCGACCGGCTGGTGGGTCGGGCCGTCCTCGCCGAGACCAATGGAATCATGCGTCATCACATAGATGATGCGCTGGCCCATGAGCGCCGAGAGCCGCATCGCGCCGCGCGCATAGTCGGCGAAGCACAGGAACGTGCCGCCATAAGGCACGAAGCCGCCATGCAGTGCGATGCCGTTCATGGCCGCGGCCATGCCGTGCTCGCGGATGCCATAGTGAATGTAGCGGCCGGCATAGTCATCAGGCGCTATGCGATCCATGCCCTTGGTGATCGTCAGGTTCGAATGCGTCAGATCAGCGGAGCCGCCGACGGTCAGGTCGGTTGCGGCGTTGATGGCGCCGAGCGCCATTTCGGAGGCTTTTCGCGTTGCAACCTTGGTCGCCTTCTCGACATGCTCCTTGCGGAAAGCGCCGAGCGCTTCGAAGACCGCGCCGGGCAGGTTGCCGGCGACCGCGCTCTCAAAGGCCTGGCGCCGCGGCGAGGCGGCAAGCCGCTGCTCCCAGGCGTGCCGTGCGGCTTGCCCGCGCTCGGCAATTTCGCGCCAGGTGAAAAGGATGTGGTCCGGCACCTCGAACGGCGCGTAGGCCCAGCCGATGTTTTCGCGCGTCGCGGCGATCTCGGCATCGCCGAGCGGCGCGCCATGCGTCTTCTCCGAGCCGCCCAGATTGGGCGCGCCCTTGCCGATCACCGTGCGGCAGGCGATCAGAGACGGCTGGTCCGATTGCTGCGCCGCTTCGATTGCCGCAGCGACAGCTTCCATATCGTGGCCGTCCACCGATTGGACATGCCATCCAGCGGCTTTGAACCGGGCCGGCTGGTCCATCGATGTCGACAGCGACGTCGGTCCGTCGATCGAGATCGCATTGTCGTCCCAAAAGACGATCAGCCGGGACAGCTTCAGGTGACCGGCAAGATCGATCGCCTCGTGGCTGATGCCTTCCTGCAGGCAGCCGTCGCCGGCGATCGCGTAGGTGAAATGGTCGACGAGATCGGCGCCGTGGCGGGCAGCAAGCATGCGCTCCGCCAGCGCCATGCCGACCGCGGTCGAAATGCCTTGTCCAAGCGGACCGGTCGTCGTCTCGATGCCAAGCGCATGGCCATATTCCGGATGGCCGGCAGTGCGGCTGCCCAGCTGGCGAAACCGCTGCAACTCCTCGATCGGCATGTCCTCGTAGCCGAGCAGGTAATGCAGCGCATATTGCAGCATCGAGCCGTGCCCGGCCGAAAGCACGAAGCGGTCGCGATCGGGCCAGTCCGGCATCGACGGATCGATATTGATGAAGCGGCTGAACAGCACCGTCGCGACATCGGCCATGCCCATTGGCATGCCCGGATGACCGGAATTGGCCTTTTGGACGCTGTCCATCGCCAATGCGCGAATGGCGTTCGCCATATCGCGCTCCAACACGGCGGCGACGGGCTTCAGTGCTGCTGCTTGGCTGTTCATGGCGTCCTCCTCACGACACACGGTTCTTGCGTTCGATCAATTGCAGGATGAGCGGCGTCAGGATCAGCTGCATGGCGAGGTCGAGCTTGTTGCCGGGCACCACTATGGAATTCGGCCGCGACATGAACGAATCGTGGATCATCGAAAGCAGGTAGGGGAAATCGATGCCGCGCGGATTGGCGAAGCGGATAACCAGCATCGATTCGTCGGGCGTCGGAATCCAGCGCGCGATGAATGGATTGGACGTGTCGACGATCGGCACGCGCTGGAAGTTGATGGCGGTCTGCGAAAACTGCGGGACGATGTAGCGGACATAGTCCGGCATGCGGCGCAGGATCACGTCCATCACCGCCTCGGTGGAATAGCCGCGCGTTGCGCGGTCGCGATGGATCTTCTGGATCCATTCGAGATTTATGACCGGCACCACGCCGATCTTGAGGTCCGCGTGCCTGGCCAGGTTGATCTTGTCGGTGACGACGCAGCCATGCAGGCCCTCGTAGAAGAGCAGGTCGCTCGGCGGAAATTCGCGCCATTCGGTGAAATGTCCTGGCGGCGTGCCGTACTGCTTCTCCTCATCCTCGTCATGGATGTATGTGCGGGTCTTTCCGGTTCCCCGGCGGCCATATTCCTCGAATACCTCTTCGAGGATCGCCAGTTCATTGGCCTCGGCGTGGAAGTGGGTGAAGTTCGGATTGCCCGCCTTTTCCTCCTCGGCCACCTTCGCCTTCATCGTGGCGCGGTCGTAGCGATGGAAAGCATCGCCTTCGATGAAGGCGGCCCCGATGTTCTCGCGCCGGAAGATCAGCTCGAAGATGCGCTTGACAGAGGTAGTGCCTGCGCCCGACGACCCGGTGATGGTAATGATGGGGTGCTTTGCCGACATGGTCTTCAGGCCCTGAAAAGGCCACGGCGGCTGAACAGCGGCGCGCGCTCGCCGATGGCGCTCGGCTCGGTGTGGTAGCGGATGATGCGCGCGACTTCCCGCGCCGATCCGAAAACCATGGGCACGCGCTGGTGCAGGCTCTCGGGTTCGATTCCGAGGATGCGGGTGATCGTATCGGTGGCGGCACCGCCCGCCTGTTCGACGAGATAGGCGATCGGGTTTGCCTCATAGACGAGGCGAAGTCGCCCCTGCCTGTAGCCCTTGCGCTTGTCGCCCGGATACAGGAATACGCCGCCGCGCATCAATATGCGGTAGCAGTCCGCGACCAGGGAGGCGATCCAGCGCATGTTGAAGTCCTTCTCACGTGGGCCTTCGGTGCCTTCGAGGCAGTCGTCGATGTAGAGCCGCACCGCCTCGTCCCAGTGCCGGTAGTTGGCGGCGTTGATGGCGAATTCCTGGGTACGCTGGGGGATGACCCGGCTCTCGTAGGCCTGGACGAAGGTGCCGAGCCTGGCCGAGAGAACGAAGACATGCGTGCCGCTGCCGAGAGACAGAACGAGCGCCAGCTGCGGCCCGTAGATGAAGAAGCCGGCGCCCAGCTGGTTCACCCCTGCCTGCAAAAATGAGGCGGCCGGATTCGCATCCGGCGCGCCAGTTGCAGGCAGAAGCGAGAAGATCGTTCCAATCGACACGTTGGTGTCGATGTTGGAAGAGCCGTCGAGCGGGTCGATGGCGATGGCAAGAGGCGCTTGCCTGTCGAGAAGCACTGGCTGGTCCAGTTCCTCGGAAGCGTAGAGCGCGACCGGAGCGTGGCGCATGGCATCGAGAAAGATGTCGTCGGCGAAGACATCGAGATCCTTCTGAACATCGCCGTCAGCATTGGCGCCACGGGTTCCGGCAAAGGCGGTGCCGAGTACCCCTTGATTGATGGTGTTGCGGATCGTGGTGGCCGCCTGCGTCAGCCGACGGACGGTCATTACGACCGCGGAGCGCAGTTCGTCCGGCTCGCCGAGATAGGAGTTCAGAAAAGCGTCGAGCGTTGCCGCTGGCATCGTAACCTCCCGATCCAGCCGCCTCTCCTCGGATCGGCCGGATTGGGGAATGAAAACAAACGATGCTGGATAAGTAAAATTCAATAACTTTACTTTAGCACTAAAAAAATTTTAGTATGCTGCATGAGAAACCTCACGCTCAAGCAGTTCAAGACCGTTCAGGCAATCGTCCGCCACGGGAAAATCGTCAGTGCAGCCAAGGTGTTAGGCCTGTCTCCTCCAGCGGTGACGATCCAGTTGCGGCAGGTTGAGGAAGAGTTCCAACTGGCCTTGTTTGACCGGACGGCGGACGGTATGCGTCCCACTGCCGCAGGTCTTGCCTTCGTCGAGACGGCACAGGCCATCGAGGAGCGGCTTCGTCTGCTCGAAGACAAGATGGATGCGATCAAGGGGGTGCGCGCCGGCAGCTTGCGACTCGGTGTCGTTTCCACGGCCAAATATTTCGCACCGCGGCTGATGGCTGCCTTCATGAAGGAACATCCCGACATTGACATGCGGCTTGCCATTGGTAATCGCGCCGAGACGATCGACAATCTGAAGAATCACGACATCGACATCGCGCTGATGGGACGCCCGGCGAAGGAAGTCCCGGTGCGTGCCTCGGTCTTCGGCGATCATCCGCTGGTCATCATCGCGCCGCCGGACCACCCGCTGGCCTCGGTGCGCGAGATATCCAAGGAGCGGATCGCCCAGGAACATTTCCTCATTCGCGAGTCCGGCTCCGGCACGCGCATCTCGCTGGAAATATTCCTGAGCGAAGTGCCTGGCCGCATCGACGATCTCGGCGTCGAGATGGGCTCGAACGAGACGATCAAACAGGCGGTGATGGCCGGGCTCGGCATCGCCTTCATCTCTGCCCACACCATCGCCGCGGAAATCGAGGCTGGCCGGCTGGTCATCCTCGACGTTGTCGGCATGCCGATCCGCCGGCAATGGTTTTCGGTGATGCGCAGCGATCACGCGATCTCGCCGGCGATGGCGACCTTCCACGATTTTCTGATGCGCAAGGGCGCGATGTACCTGCCACTGTTCGGCAAGCTCTATCCGCAGGAGGAACCGAACACCAAACGTCGCGCGACTTAGGGCGCGCGGCCCAAGGCAAACGCTTCAGACAAACGATGGTGCGTATCAGCGGCTGATCGGCTGTGATCTCCAGACCGACGTCCACGAGCCGAGGATCGGGAGGCATCGCTGGTGGCACGCATTTGCGGAGCCGAGGCGACCGCCATCCAAGCGCTGGGCCACGGGGTAGCGCCCCGCGTTCACGGAACGGTGAGCTTTGACTGAGCTTCTGCTAGCCTACAATTGGTTCGGCGACAGCTTCTTCGAGGCCAGCTGCCGCTTGGTTGGCAAGACCGCGGGCCGCTGCTTGTGAATCGTAAAATTCCTCAAGTGCATAGACTCTGCCCCACCGCAGGGTGAACACGTGGAGACCACCGTTGACGTACGACGCGTCGCCATTGAGCAGCGTTGCGGTGCCGTCCCACTGGGCAAACACGGTGGTATGCCACGGCCAGCCCTTCACCCAGATGTGGTTGACCGTGAGATGGAGATTGGGCAGGACGCGGCCGAGGCGCTTAAACCAGCGGCGCATGGCTTCTTTGTCGTGGCGCTCACCACCAAGCGCGTGGGCGCCGGAAACGCGGTGATGGACATGCGGCGCGAGTGCCTTCACCGCCTCATCCCAGCGATGGTTGTTGACGTGGTCGAAGCTGTCTCGGATTGATTTCTCGACAAAATAACTGTATAGCATTTGACCTCTCCTCAAGCTTATTCGATGGCGTGATCGAAGGCACCGTGGCGCTCCGTCGGCTGATTCTGATGATGCTCGCCGCCCTTGGGGAACGCTGGCGTTGATCCGGTGGAACCTTATTGGTTTCTGTCCGGTGGCTGCTGCTGTGGCCGTCTCTAATGCGGCTTTTGCGTGCTCCTAGCACTCTCGGGAGGACCGTCCGAACAGGACGCCCGCGAGCACAATGGCGGGTCTCGTTTTCATGCCCATCTCCTCATATCGAGTAGATTGCGTTCGACCTCTCTACGTCGGCCGCGCTGACGCGAGAGCTCACGGTCCGCAGCACGCAGGTCGCGGTCTGCATGTCGGGTCAGCGCATTGTCGCGTCGGCTCGCAGAACCATGTCAGTCTCGGTCGAGGCCGTCACCTGCTCGCCGGACCTTGAAAACGCGTAAAGCGAGCCCTGGTGGCCCGGCATGGAAAAGGCCACGGAGTCATCGTTGGCGAGACCCATGACGACGCGCAGCGGATCGCCCCCGGTCTTCGGCGCGAAGGTGGCGGTGACCTCTAGGAGGCCGCCGTCGACCGGGACGTAGTAGACCACCATGTCAAGGTGTCCCTCGTGCAGGCTGCCGCCTTCGATCGGGCGTCCGATGGTGGCTTCCTCGGCAAAAGCCGGGGTCGCAAGAAACAGCGCGGCCAGGAGCGATGCGCTCAGGGTTTTGCGGATCATTTTCGTATCTCCTTTTTAGATTGCGTTCGAACTCTATATAGGCTATAGATTACGAACGCAATCTAAAAAAAGAGGTCAACAATGCGCGTAAGTCGTACTCGGGCAGCGGAAAACCGCGAAACCGTAATCAACGTGGCAAGCCGCCTTTTTCGGGAGCGCGGCTTTGAAGGTATCGGCCTTAAGGATCTGATGAAGGGTGCCGGACTGACCCAAGGCGCGTTTTACAAGCAGTTCGCATCCAAGGACGATCTGGCGGCGCAGGCGTCTAGGCGGGCGATGGAGAGCGCCACCCGTCGATGGTCGGCCGCGATGGCGGAAAACCCTGATGATCCGCTTGGCGCGGTGATCGCGTTCTACCTCAGTATGGACCATCGCGGAGAAAAGATGGACGGCTGCCCGATCGTGGCGCTCGGCTCGGATGCCGCCAGACAGGGCAAGGACGTGAAAGCGCCGTTCGAAGCCGGGATCAAGGAGCATCTTGAGATCCTCGGCCGTTTCGTTGCCGAGGCCAATGGCGGGGAGTTCGATGGCAAGGCCATGGCCATTCTCTCGACGATGGTCGGTGCGCTGATGTTATCGCGCGTTATCAACGATCCCGACCTCGCGCAGGCCTTTCTGGATGCGGCGGCCAATCAGGTTCGTGAATCAGCCGGCGCTTGAACGGCGTGGCGGCGCCGGCGGCGCGCCCAAACTAATAGGAAAATAGATGCGACGGATTGTTGTTACGGGCATGGGAGCGGTCACGCCCCTTGCTGCCGATGTTGAAACGTCCTGGTCGCGTCTCCTGGCCGGCCGCTCGGGCATCCGGAGGCTTCCCGACAATGTGGTGGGCGACCTGCCGGCGAAGGTCGGCGGGGTGGTGCCCTCCACAGAAGAAGATCCGGACGCTGGTTTCGATCCGGAAGCCGTCCTTCCGCTGAAGGATCAGCGCAAGGTAGACCGGTTCATTCTCTTTGCGCTGGCGGCGGCAGAAGAGGCGCTCGCCCAAGCAAGATGGGCCCCCGCCTCGGAAGCGGATCGCTTGCGCACGGCCACGATCATCGCCTCGGGCGTCGGCGGGTTCCCGGCCATAACCGAGGCGGTGCGCACGGTCGACCGGCGCGGCGTCCGCCGTCTATCACCTTTTACGGTGCCGTCCTTCCTGGTGAACCTCGCGGCAGGCCACATCTCGATCCGCTATGGCTTCAAAGGTCCGCTCGGTGCACCGGTGACGGCGTGCGCGGCCGGCATTCAGGCGATCGGCGATGCGGCTCGCCTAATCCGCGCCAATGAAGCCGATATTGCCGTGTGCGGCGGGACGGAAGCATGCATGAATCTTGTCAGCCTCGGTGGGTTTGCCGCGGCACGCTCTCTTTCGACCTCCTTTAATCACCGTCCTGATGAGGCCTCCCGACCGTTCGACAAGTCGCGGGACGGCTTCGTCATGGGCGAAGGAGCCGGCATGCTGGTCATCGAGGAATTGAGCCACGCGCTGGCGCGCGGCGCAAGACCGCTGGCCGAGCTTGTCGGCTACGGCACGACGGCGGATGCTCATCACGTCACCTCCGGTCCCGAGGACGGCGACGGTGCGCGCCGGGCCATGGAGATCGCAATCGCCCAAGCAGGGATTTCGCCCCGCGAGGTTCGTCATCTCAATGCCCATGCGACCTCCACGCCGGTAGGCGACCTGGGTGAGATCGAAGCGATCAAGAGCGTGTTCGGGCGCGATTTCGCGATAGCTGTCAGTGCAACGAAATCGGCGACCGGACACCTGCTCGGAGCCGCAGGCGGGCTCGGAGCAATCTTCGCAATCCTGGCGCTCAGGGATCAGATGGCACCGCCGACCCTCAATCTGGGCGCTCCCGATCCGGCCGGCGACGGGATCGACTTCGTCGCAAACCGGGCCCGGCCGATGGCGATGGGCTATGCAATCTCCAATGGCTTCGGCTTCGGAGGCGTTAATGCCAGTGCGCTGTTCCGGCGCTGGACGGATGATCTGGCCGGCGCGAGCACCGGAGGCGCTCATGATTGACGCCTTTAGCTCCGACCTTTCGTGCTTCTCCCACGCCAATCCAATACGAAGAAAGTGACCTCCATGAACAAGACCAATCTAGGCGTCGCCCTGGTGACCGGGGCATCCAGCGGCATCGGGCACACAACGGCCAAAGCCCTGCAGAACGCGGGCTTTCGCGTGTTCGGAACCAGCCGTCGCGCGGTCGCCGACCGATCCGACGGCGTTACCATGCTGGCCTGCGACGTGACCGATGACACGTCCGTGGCGAAACTTGTCCAGGACGTGCTGGCCGAGACCGGGCGCATCGACCTGCTCGTCAACAATGCCGGCGTTGGCCTGCTTGGTGGCGCGGAGGAGTCCTCGATGGCCCAGGCCAAGTCGTTATTTGACGTGAACGTCTTTGGCGTTATGCGAGTAACCAAAGCGGTGTTGCCGACAATGCGCCGTCAAGGCAAGGGCAGAATCGTCAATTTGAGCTCGGTGCAGGGGTTCATTCCAGCTCCCTATTTCGCGCTTTATTCGTCGACCAAGCATGCCGTTGAGGGCTATTCCGAATCGCTCGACCACGAACTGCGTACTTTCGGAATTCGCGTCGTGTTGGTGGAGCCCGCCTATACCCGCACCTCATTTGAAGAAAATCTCGCCAGGCCGGATCAGTTGCTTGATATCTATGACTCCGCGCGCGCTGGCATGAATGCAGCTGTGCGGAAAGCGATGGAAAAAGGCGATGCGCCGGAAGTGGTAGCCAGGACCGTTTTGGCGGCTGCGACCGATCCCGCTCCGAAGAGGCGCTATGCGGCTGGAAAAATGGCGCGCCAGGTCAGTTTCCTGCGTCGTTTCGTCCCCGCATCCGCATTCGACAAAAGCCTGCGAAAGCAGAACGGGCTGCCGGTCTGAGGTCGACAACAATGATATTCCTGTTTCGGTCGAACCCGTGGGAGAGCGCGTTCCGAGTTCACTTTTTTGGCATTGGCACAGCCGGACGCGCATGTTCGATGCGCTCGCGTCCGCGACTGAGCCCTGTGGTCGTTGGCGTTAGATTAGCGTCGTGTTATATTGCGGCGCGAAAGAGCGGGGGCCACGTTCTTTTCACACCCGTAAGCGATCCGTATGTGCGACCCCTGCAGACTGGTCGGTATCACGGAAACTCCCGGGCATGGGGTTCGGGATTCGAGGGGGACAAGGGGTAATGCTTTACACGCTCGTTATGATGGTCTGCCTGACGGATGTGCCGCAGACCTGTGAACAACGCGAACAGATGGTGGACGGCCTAGCGATGAATCCCGGGACCGCTTTCATGCAGGCGCAATCGCTGGTAGCCCAGTGGATCGAGACGCATCCCGGTTATTTCGTTCAGCGCTGGCGCGTGCTGCCCGGCCGTGGATCGTGATATCCGCCGCAAAGATCGAATGAGGTCCTACTTCTTCGCGGCGAGCATTTCCGAGACGACCTTGGACAATTGATAGAGCCGCTGCTCGATTATCGTCGGCACTTCACAGACGTAAGTCAGTGATTGGACGCGTTCATTGAAAATTCGCGTTGCGAATTTCAGCTGTTCGGTTCGCCGATCGATCTCTTCGGGATCTGGATCCGGCTTTGCCCGCAACGCATCGACATCGGACGCTTCCTTGCGCAACGCGGCGGCCATTTCGAGCTGCTTGTGGGCGTAACGGGAAATGCCGGAGATCACCTGCGAGCGCTCGGCGTCCATGTGATCGAACATGCCTTGCACCAGCATCGCCATTTTGGGTGCAAGTTGCTCGGCCGGCAAGGAGGCGGCGAAATCCTTGATCTTCTTTTGAGCTTCCGCAATCGGCATCCGGCGAGCTGCCAGCTCCTCGACCAGGGCGGAGATGGTGGGGTCGTTCGACCAGTCCTTCGCCGCTGAAGGAAGGTCCGGTCCGCTCCAGATCTGGCCGAGCGAGAGTTGCGGCACCTTGCGCTGTATGCAGGGCCAGTCTGGATCGGGGTTGGCTGCCATGGCGTTGACGCCCGGCGCGAGCATGGCAACCAGAGCCAGGCTGCGAACAAGGCTCATTCGTGCCATCAGGCATTTCCTCCCGTGTCCTGTTTGCGGGTCATCAGGCCGCGCGAAGGGTCGTAGGCGATGATGGCGGCGGCAAGGAACAGCAGCGTGCAGCCGGCAACGACGCCCAGCGACAGCCACTCAACCTGGCCGTAGAAGGCGAAGCGGATCAGTTCGACAGCGTAAGTAAACGGATTGGCGAGGCAGATTTTGTAGAGCAGGGGGCTAGCCTCCTGGATACGCCACAAGGGATAGAGTGCCGGAGAAGCGAAATAGCCGGGAAAGATGACGAAGTTCATGATGCCGGCGAAGTTTTCGAGCTGCTTGATCATCGAGGACAAAAGCATGCCGAGCGCGCACAGCATCATGCCTGACAGGAACAGCGCCGGCAGTACGGTGAGATAGCCAAGCGGCGGCGCCTTGACGCCCCAGAACCAAGCAACGATCAGGAACGCGTAAACCTGCGCGATCGACACGGCGACACCGGCGAGCATCTTCGAGATCAGTAAAAACCAACGCGGGAAGGGGCTGACCAGCAGGGTGCGCATGTTGCCCATTTCGCGGTCATAGACCATCGACAAGGAAGACTGCATACCCGAAAACAGCAGAATCATGCCGCACAGGCCCGGCGTGATGTAGACCTCGTAGAGCACGTAGGTCTTGTAGGGCGGGATGATCGATACACCGAGCACCTGCCGGAATCCGGCTGCAAAAATGAACAGCCAGACGAGCGGCCGAACCAGCGAGGATATGAAGCGCTCGCGTTGGTGCAGGAAGCGCAGGCACTCCCGCACGACGATCCCTTTGAGGCAAATGAGGTAGTGGCGGAGCCCAAATTGTTCGAACTTCACCGGCGTGAGGGCGGCGACTTTTGCGGGCATTGCGGGAGCGCTCATGGCGACATCTCCGCGATGCCGCTTGTTTCGATGCGGTTGAGCCTGGAAAAGGCGTCGCGGATCGAACTGGCACCGCTTGTCCCAACGACATCGGCCACCTTACCCGTGGCAACCAGGTCGCCCTGCCGCAGCACGACGACATGGTCGCCGTCTTCGACCTCATCGATCAGATGCGTCGCCCACAGCACGCCGATGCCTTCGGTTTCGACGAGCTTGCGGATGGTGGCCAAAATGCCCGCACGCGACTGGATGTCGAGACCGACCGTCGCCTCGTCGAGCAGCAGCAGGGAAGGGCGGTGGAGCAGCGCCCGCGCGATCTCGATGCGCCGCATTTGGCCGCCGGAAAGACTGCGTGCCTTGTCATGCTGACGGCCCTGCATGTTGACTATGTCCAGCAGCGCGGCAATGCGCTGCCGGGCTTGGTGTCCGCCAATGCCATGCAGCGAGGCGTGGTAGGAGAGGTTCTGGTGGACGCTGAGGTCGAGGTCGAGCGTGCGTGCCTGGAACACGATGCCGACACGTCTGAGCGCTTCGCCCGAAGCGCGGCTGACGTCATGGCCGAAGATGCGGATCGATCCGCGGCGAGTGCCGTAAAGATGGCTGATCAGTGAGAACAAAGTTGTCTTGCCGGCGCCGTTGAGGCCGAGCAGAACGGTGAAAGTTCCCGGCGCGATCGAGAATGAGACGTCGTGGAGCGCCCGCTTCGGACCATAGGAATGGCTGATACCGGCAAGATCGAGCGCCGCCACCTCCTCTCCAGGTCCGCTTGTCCTCACATGTTGCATGCCGCTGGCTCCTTCGGGGCGCGCTGGTTATCTAGTGCACTTGCAACATCCCAGCGGCAAAGATTTGTCATGTCGGCCTCCCTGATAATCGCTGCGGTCTAGTGGGGCGATATGGCCACGCCCCAAGGCTGCTGGCCCACCGTGACCGATTGAACCGGCTCGTCGGTCGCCGTGTCGATGAAGGTGATGTCGTTGGAATTGCCGTTGGTGGTGATCAGCGTCTTCTGATCGGGGGTGAAGTCGAGATGCCAGACGCGCTGGCCGACCAGGATGTATTTTTCCACCTCGTAGGTTTCGGTGTTGATGACGGCAACGTGGTTCGCTGGGCCGAGCGCGACATAGGCTTTCTTGCCATCGGCGCTGATCGCGATGCCGACCGGCTGGATGGTTTCGGGCCGCAGTCCCGCAATCGCGAACTGGATCTTCTTCACCACCTCGCGTTTGAAACTGTCGATGACGCTGACGGTGCCGCCGATTTCGGCACTGACCCAGATCTGTGATCCGTCGGGCTTGAATTGCGCAAAGCGCGGACGCGTGTCGACCAGGACATTGTCGGTCACCTCATGGCTGTCGGTATCGATGAAATGCGCCATGCTGGTGGTTTCGGAGGTGTTGACCATGGTTTTGCCATCGGGACTGACGGCCATGCCTTCAGGCTCCACCCCAACGGGAATCTCGGCCATGACTTGCTTGCTCTCGATGTTGATCGCGGTGACGAGATTGTCATCCTCGTTAGCGACGTAGAGCGTCTTGCCGTCGGGCGAAAGCACGAACAGTTCGGGATCTGGGCCCGATGGCAGCGTGCCTACGATCTGCAGCGTCGCGGTATCGATGATTTCGATCGTATCGTCATCGCTGGCACACAAATAGATGAACTTGCCGTCGTGCGAGATGGTGATACCGCGCGGCCTCTGGCCGACTTCGACGGTCTTCACCACTTGCATCGTCGCCGTGTCGACGACCGTTACCGTATTGTCTTTCTCGTTGGAGACATAAACGGTGTAAGCCCACGCCGGATTGGCCATGAAGCCGGTCGCGAGAATGGCGAGTGCGCAAGCTCGTCTCTGCACGAAAATTCCTCCCGAATGGTTCTACTTAAGGACGCATTTCGTTTCCGGCTGATCGACGCCGAGCGTATCGAGCTCGGAGATTTGGTGGAGATAACCCTCCTGTGGCGATGTCGAGACCACCGATTCGGTGTCGCCGAGCAGGATTGGCTGGCGAAGCTGATGGTTCCACTTGCGGAAGGTCAGCTTCTGTCCCTTGAAGGCGGCGACCGAGAAATCGTCCGAGCGGATGTAGTCGCTGATCTTCTTCGGATCGTCGCCATTGGTCCGCGTGCTGGCTTCGCCCACCGCCCGCACCGCCGTCCAGGCCGACATATCCTTGGACAGCATTCGCCGGCCGGTCGTCCTCAGGAAACGGCTCTGCATTTGAATGCCACCCCATTGCTCGCTCGCGGGATGCCAGGACGATGCGACAAGACCGGCCGTGCCAGCGACCAGCCGCGGTGTCCAGGTGCGGTAGGGCACATAGGTTCCGAACACCTCGCTCTCGTCGGCGACAAGCACCACGTCATGCTCCGGCAGATCCTGCGTGAACACGGAAATCTGCTGCTGTATCTGCGTAGCGCCGGTGTCGGTGCGGCGCGCCGTGCCAGTGTCTTTGAATTCCTTCTCGGCGACGATCTGACCGCCGAAGCGAGCCGCCGCGCGGCGCAACGCGGCCGCATAGAGATGATCCCGCTCATGCGAACCGTAGAGCAGCACCCAATTCGGCCATTTCTTTACCACGAGATACTGCGCCAGCGCGTCGGCCAGCATGCTTCGCGTCGGCGCCACATGGAAAATGTTTATCCGGCAGTCTTCCTCGCGCAGGCTGTCGTCGGTGGCGCCGACATTGAAGACCAGAACGCCCTTGTCGCGGGCGATGTCGGCGATCGACAGCAATTGCCTGACCGAGAGGTCCGCGACAACATAGCGGTCACCTTTGGCAATCAGCTCGTTGAACGCCTGAGCCGCGTCGGCGTCCGGCTTGACCTCGGTTATGTCGAGGCTGAATTTCTGGCTGAGGAACTTTCCTGTCGTATTGTTGTCGCCGATCGCCACATTGGCGCCGGCGACACCTTCGTCGCGTGGCGGCAGGTCCAGAAGCGAAAGCGCCAGCTGCGGCGCGTAGGCCCGCAAATAACCTATTCTGATTTCAGCTATCTTTTGCGGCCTGTCGGTTGCGACCGGTTGCTTGTCCGTCGCTTCCTGGGCCATCACGTCCGTAACGTTGGCGGTCTGGAAAAATAAGCACAAAAAGGCCGCGAGAGTGCCTGGCACCGCGCTCGTCATCGATAAAACTGCCCATTCTTGCACTAAAGTCCGATTGTTCCCGGACCAGCGCGAATTCAAGGTGCCCATAATGAGCTTAGCGGACCCCACAGGATTTATCAAAGCCATGCAAGCGGACTTGCATATCTGCTTTAGTCCTATGGCTTTTCGCGGAGATACGGCGGTGAATGAGCGTGTTGCGGTCTTCGACTCCGAGATCATCCGCAGCAATGCCGGAATGTGAAACTCTATGGGTTGTCTTGGGAGGATTGCCTGATGAAAACGCGCGCCGCTGTCGCCGTCGCCGCCGGAAAGCCGCTGGAGATCATGGAGGTCGACCTCGAAGGTCCCCGTGATGGCGAGGTGCTGGTCGAGATCAAGGCAACCGGCATCTGCCACACCGACGAGTTCACGCTGTCGGGCGCCGACCCCGAAGGCCTGTTTCCGGCGATCCTCGGCCATGAGGGCGCCGGCATCGTCGTCGACGTCGGCAAGGGCGTCACCTCGATCAAGAAGGGTGACCATGTCATCCCGCT
>NZ_SUEG01000119.1 GCF_005063415.1 Mesorhizobium sp. | reverse complement strand
GGCTGGCGTCGGCGCAGCACTTGCCGCCAGCGGGCATGCCAGTGCCGCCGAGCCGCAATGGCTGACCAGGCCGATGGTGTTTCTGCACGCCACTGGTATCGCGATCTGGGCCGGCGCGCTGGCACCGCTTGGTCTTGCCTTGAAACGGCAGCCGGCCAAAGCCGGGCCGTTGCTGCGACGGTTTTCGCGAGCGATCCTGTTCGTCGTGGCCGTGCTTGCGGCAGCCGGCATCGTGCTCGCCGTCATCCAGGTGCAAACGCCGGCGGCGCTGGTCCATACCGCTTATGGCCGGCTGCTGCTGATCAAGCTCGTGCTGCTCGTCTTTCTGTTCACGCTCGCCGCCGTCAACCGCTTCAAGCTTACGGCCCCGGCTGACGCGGGAGAAACGGAAGTCCAGCGGCGGCTGGCCCGCTCGATCTTTATCGAGCTGCTGATCGTGCTGGTGATCTTCGGCGTTGCCGCCGGCTGGCGCTTCACGCCGCCGCCGCGCGCGCTGGCGATCGCCGCGGCACAGCCGGCATCGGTGCATATCCACACGCTGCAAGCGATGGCCGATCTCAGCATTGCGCCCGGGCATGCCGGGCCTGTTGCCGCTTCGATCTTCATCATGACCGGCGATTTCGGCCCGCTCGACGCCAAGCAGGTGACGCTGGTGCTGTCAAAGCCCGATTCCGGCATCGAGCCCATCAACCGCCCGGCGACGAATCCCGGCGACGGCACCTGGCGCGTCGACGATCTCGTCATTCCGGTGGCCGGCCGGTGGACGGCGCGGCTCGATATCCTGGTCTCGGATTTCGAGATGGTGAAGATAGAGGCGCCGATCGATATCCGACCATGAAGACAGCGCTGGTCTGCGCAACACAATTCGGCGAGGCGGTTGACGCGGCATTGAAGGCCCGTCAATCATCGTCATCAATCGCGGCTCAAAGCAACAAGATCCGAAAGCAGGGAAGAAACGATGGAAAAAGCCGAAATAGGCCTGATCGGCCTTGGCACGATGGGCTCCAACCTGGCGCTCAATATCGCCGAGAAGGGGCACCGCATCGCCGTCTTCAATCGCACCGCGGCGCGCACCGATGCCTTTGTCGAAAATGCCGGCGCGCTCAGGGATAGGGTGGTGCCCTGCTATAGCCTCGAGGAACTGGCCGCCGCGATCCGGCCGCCGCGGCCGATCATCATCATGGTGCTGGCCGGCAAGCCGGTCGACGAGCAGATCGCGGCATTGCGCGGCGTGCTGTCGGCCAACGACATCGTCATCGATGCCGGAAATGCCAATTTCCGCGATACGATGCGGCGCTTCTCAGAGCTTACCGATTCGGGCCTGACTTTCATCGGCATGGGCGTGTCCGGCGGCGAGGAGGGCGCACGCCACGGTCCCTCGATCATGGTCGGCGGCACCGAAGAGTCCTGGAAGCGCGTCGAAAAAGTGCTGACCGCGATCTCGGCCAAATTCAAGGGCGAGCCTTGCGCGGCGTGGCTTGGCACCGACGGCGCCGGCCATTTCGTCAAGACCATCCACAACGGCATCGAATATGCCGACATGCAGATGATCGCCGAGATCTACGGCATATTGCGCGACGGGCTTGGCACGGGGCCGAAAGAGATCGCTGAGGTGTTTTCGCAGTGGAACACGGGCCGGCTCAATTCGTACCTGATCGAGATCACCGCCAAGGTGCTGGCCGCCGACGATCCGAAGACCGGCAAACCGGTGGTCGACATCATTCTCGACCGCGCCGGCCAGAAAGGCACCGGCAAATGGTCGGTGATCGAGGCGCAGCAGCTCGGTATCCCGGCCACAGCGATCGAGGCGGCTGTGGCGGCACGCGTGCTGTCGTCGATCAAGGACGAGCGGCTGGCCGCCGAAAAGGTCTATGGCGGCGGCGTGAGCAAGATTTCCGGAGACAGGGACGCCCTGCTCGGCGATCTCGAGCTGGCGCTGTTTGCTGGCAAGATAGCCGCCTACGCGCAAGGCTTCGCGGTGATGAGCGGCGCGTCGAAGGAATTCAACTGGAACCTGCCGATGCCGGTCATCGCCAAGATCTGGCGAGCCGGCTGCATCATCCGCTCGCAATTGCTGGATACGATGGCGGAGGCCTTCGGCGCCAGCGGCGCAGCCACCAACCTGCTGATGGCGCCGGCTTTCGTTTCGTTGATGCAGGAGGCACATCCGTCGCTTCGCCGTGTCGTGGCAAGGGCGGCCGAAGCCGGCTCGCCGGTGCCGGCCCTGTCATCCGCACTTGCCTATTTCGACAGCTACCGGCAGGGCCGCGGCACTTCGAACCTGATCCAGGCGCAGCGCGATTTCTTCGGCGCGCACGGCTTCGAGCGCATCGATGGGCAGGGCGCTTTCCACGGGCCCTGGGGGAGTGGCGCGGCGGGGTAGCGCCGCGACTTGGACCTAGAGTCCAATTTTGCGGTTGCCAGAAAGCAGACATCTCCAGCGACCAACTGGGTGTCGGGTCGCGCCAGGAACCTGCTATGCCGGTAGAGACGATTGACGGTCTCATCGGTATCGGCGGAGCTGCGAATCTGTGGTAAGCCGCCGCTCAACCAACCAAAGGACGACACCTGTGAGCGAACCGACCGTGGCCCAGGCGACCGAAAGTATCTATGCCTCGCTGCTGGCGGACAATGCCGACATCGACGCACATATCGCGACGCTTAAGGCGGCGCTGACACGAGAAGGGATAAAACAGGCGGTGTTCGATCCGACCAAGTTGGCGCAGAACAACCGCTCGGGGCGCAAGTTGATGCAGGCCTATTTTCGGCAGCGCGGCGTGAGCGTGAGGTTTTCGGACTAGTAGAGCCGCGCGCGGGTGATCTCAAGCGCGCCGTTGGGAGTTCTCGGGCCGGTCCGGCGGTTCGCAAGTTGGACGTCGGGACTGCGCCTAATGTCGGTCATTGAGGTCTCCTTCGTCGGTTCCCGAAAGCAGACATTCGGCTCGTGCGGGATGATGTCCGGGTTTGGCCCAAAGCGGCCGTCGAGAACTGGGCAACTCCGTTCCGTACGAGGCACTCCGATCCAACTCCGTCGTGTCGTCCCCTACTTGGGTCAGTCGCGCCCAAGCATCCTAATCGAGTTCGATGATGCTGCAGCCATAGGCGGGGAGCCTCATGCGGCCTGCCTTCACCTGCGCGTCGCCGAGCAGATCGGTGCCCTTTGGAATATTCGGCACGTCTGCCGGCTCGCCCAGCGTGTTGAGGATGAACAGCAGGCGGCGGTCCTTGCTCTCGCGGATGGTCGCTTCGACGCCGGCCGGCATGTCGGCGATGAGCGGCGCGATACCGGCGGGCGCCAGCAGTTGATCTGCCAGCACCTCGACCAGAGCATCGCTGAGGTACGTGCCGAGGTAGATCACATTGCCCTTGCCGACCTTGCGCGAAGTCATCGCGGCTTGGCCCTCGGCGAAGCGGCTGGCCCAGCTGCCGATAACCTCCGTGCCGGGCGCGACGTTAAGCAGCTCATAGAGATGCGCCGCCATCACCTGCGCATTCCCGATCTTGAGCTCGTATTGGCGGCTCGCCGACGTCGCCGGCAGCTTCTTGCGCACCGTGTTGGCGCCGAAGCGGCCGCCATGCTCGAACATCCCGTCGCCGCCGATCGGCGTCAGCAACCCGAACTCCTCGACCGTGATCCCGGCCAGCGCCGAGAGCGCCTTGCCCGGCGAGGTGTCGCGGATGACGTGGTTGTTAACGTCGCGTGATCCGGTGCGGCCTCCCAGGATTACCGTTCCACCCGCCTTAGCGAAGGCCTCGATCCGCGCCGTCCATGCATCGGTCCATTTCAGCCAATGCGGCACGTAGAGCGCCTTGAGCTTGCTGAGATCATCCTCGGGATGGATGAAGCCGCAGGCGATGTTGTGGCGGTAGCAATAGCGGTGCAGCAGCGTCGCATCGTCCTGCGGGCTCGGCATGCCGATGGGGTAGGAGCGGTGCATCTCCTGATTGTCGAAATCTGATCCGGCGATGCCCAAATCCATGCGCACATGCGTGCCGAGGATCTTGTCCTTGAGCGCCGTGACCTCACCCGCAAACTGCTTGGCCTCGTCATAGCGCCGCCGCGGGATGTCGTCGTGATCGATGATGCCCATCCAATAGATCTCGGCGCCGAAATGCGCCGGCCGCCAACGGAAGAACATCACGCCATCGGCGCCGCGCGCCACTGACGTATAGGCCATGCGGCGCATCTCGCCGGGTTCGGGCGTCAGCGTCGAGAAATTCGGCTGCGCACCGAAGCCCGATTGCTGCTCGGGCACTATGAAGTTGCCGGTGAAGCCGCGGCAGATGTCGAGATGCAGCGCTTGCGCCTCGCCGACGCCCCCAAGGCGCTGCATCTCGTCATAGAGGTGCGGATAGATGTCGAAGCCGAGAAAATCGAGATCGGTCGAGAACTCGCCGCGGAAGTCGATGTCGTCGATCCGCCCCAGATTGTGGAAGACGAACCAGTCTGGATTGGTGGCGCGCAGGATCAGCACCTGATCGTGCTGGAACCGCGCCGTGACGAAGGCGAGGAAGCGGTGGTAGTCGACCACATGGGTCGGCCCGACCGGGGCAGGGGCGTAGTCGAGGGGCAGCACCACTTGATCGAAATCGTCGTAGGCGGTGGCCCAGAAATGCCCGCCCCACGCATCGTTGAGCGCGGCGATGGTCTTGTACTTGTCCTTGAGGAAGGCCTGGAACTCGGCCAGAGTCACCGGACCGTAGGACAGCGATCCAGAAGTATTGAGCTCATTGTCCGTCTGCCAGCCGATGATGTGCGAATTGCCGCGATAATGCTGGGCCATCGCTTTAGTGATGCGCTTCGAATGCTCGCGGAACACTCCGCTCGCAAGATTGGCGTGCTGGCGCGAGCCATGGCTCATGGCGCGGCCGTTGGCATCGACGCGCAACACTTCGGGATAACGCGCCGTCAGCCAGCGCGGCGGCGTCGCCGTCGGCGTGCACATGATGGTCTTGATGCCAGCCTTGCCCAGCACATCTATGGCGCGGTCGAACAAATCGAAGTCGAACGTCCCCTCATGCGGCTCGATAATATGCCAGGCGAATTCCGCAAGTCGCACCGCGTTGAAGCCCGCGGCTGCCATGCGGTCGGCGTCGCGCTGCCAATAGCTCTCATCGACATGCTCCGGGTAGTGCGGGGTACCGACGAGGAAAGTGTCGGTCGCGATCGGCCGCCAGACAGAGAGCGGCGCGGATTTCGAGGCAATCGTCATAGTCGGAAAACTCCAGGCGATAATCTATTTGACGGCGCCGGCGGTGAGGCCGCCCTGCCAGAACCGCTGCAGCAGCAGGAACACCACGATGACAGGGATGATGCCGACCAGCGCGCCGGTGATGATGATCGAGAACAGCACCTCTCCGCCGCCACCGCCCTGCTGCGCGAGCTGATACCAGGTCGCAAGGCCCACTGTGATCGGCTGGTACTCCTGCGAGCGCAGCACGATGAGCGGCAGGAAGTAATTGTTCCAGGTCCCGACGAACGAGAGCAGCGCCACGGTCACCATGCCCGGCGCCACCAGCCGCAGCACGATGGCGCGGAAGATCACGAACTCGCCGGCGCCATCAATACGCGCCGCGTCGAGCAGTTCGTCGTCGACGCCCTGCTCGATATAGACGCACATCAGATAGACGCCGATCGGCGAGATCATCGAGGGCAGGATCACGCCCAGCGGATTGTCGCTGAGACCCGAAAGCGCCAGCAGCAGGAAGATCGGCACGACGAGGGCCGTCTGCGGGATCATCACAGCGCCCAAGACCAGCGCAAACAGCAGATTGCGGCCGACGAATTTGAACTTGGCGAACGCATAGCCTGCCGCGGTAGCAAAGATCGCGGCACCGAGCCCGGCGACGGTCGAATAGAGCACGCTGTTGAACATCCAGCGCATGAAGATGCCGTTGTCGCGCGCCAGCAGATCGCTCAGATTCTGCCAGAGGTTGAACTCGGTGCCGAAGCCGAAGCCGAACGTGGTGAACAGGTCGCCATTCGTCTTCGTTGCCGATAGGACCAGATAGACCAGCGGCACGAAGCTGTAGATGAGGAACAGTGACAGCAGCAGCGTGAGGATGATCCGCGAGCGCCGCCGTTCGCCGGGCCGGCGCTTGGCAGCTTCGAAAGTGGCGATGTCGGTCGTCGCAGTCATCATTGCTCCGGCCGACGGCGGTTGGTGATCAGGGTGAAGATGTAGGAGGCGCCGGCGATCACGATGCCAAGCACGAACGAGACGGCGGCCGCATAGCCATACTGCTGGTTCGAAGTCGCCAGCGAATAGGCATAGAGGTTCGGCGTGTAGCTCGAATTGATGGTGTTTCTGGCGAGCGCGCGCATCAAATACGGCTCATTGAACAGCTGCAGGGTGCCGTTGATCGAAAAGATGATGGTGATCAGGATCGCCGGCCACAGCAGCGGCAGCTGGATCAGCCGCGCAAATTGCCAGGCCGAGGCGCCATCGACCCGGGCGGCCTCGGCGAGGTCCGACGGGATCGCCTTCAGCGCGGCGTAGTAGATCACCATATTGTAGCCGACATATTCCCACGTCACGATATTGGCCAATGAGAAGATCATCGCGCCCGGCGACAGGAAGTCCGGCGGCGGCAGGTTGAACGCCTTGGCCATCTGCGTGAACGGGCCGAAGGTGGGGCCGTAGAGATAACCCCAGATGATCGTCGCGATCACGCTCGGCACGGCGTAGGGGAGGAAGAAGCCGAGCCGGAAGACGCCCTTGGCATAGACCTGGCCACGATCGAGCACGATGGCGAACAACAGCGCCAGGCTCAGCATAATCGGCATCTGCACGATGCCGAACAGAACGAGGTTCCACACGCCGCCCCAGAATTTGGTGTCGCCCATAACCTTGATGTAGCTGGCTGCACCCGCGAATTGCCGTCCGCCCACCAGCGTGTCGCGGTAGAGGCTCATATAGAACGCATAGACCAGCGGCGCGACGATGAAGGCGATAAATAGCAGCACGAAGGGCGCCAGGAACAGATAGGGCGCGAGCTTTCGTGACGTAAAACCGCCCGATCGCGCTGGGCGCGTCGCTGCGGCTGGCGAATTCGACATTGCCATGGTCCCCCGTCCGGCAAGATGAAGAGATCGGGCGCGCCGATCAAGCGCGCCCGTCCGTCGCCCGGGAGAACTCAGTCTACAGTGAAGCCTTGTTCCCGCGCGTAGGTGACCACGGCGTCTTGGATGCGGTCGAACGCATCCGACAGCGTGCCCTTGCCGCCGATCGAGGCGCCGAATTCATCTTCCATCGACTGGTACAAGAAGTCCTGGAACGGGCTCCACTCAAAGTTACTGACTGCGGCCGCCGATTTGGCGAACACTTTATTGACCGCCTGGCCACCGTAGAAGTCCATCTTCTGGCCGGCGAACTCGGCGCTGGTCAGCAGAGCGGTGGTGCATGGGAACAGGAACTGCTTGGTGGTGTAGAGCTTTGTGGCTTCGGGATTCGTAGTCAGCCAGATCGCGAGTTCGGCGGCCTCGGGCAGATGCTGGGTCGCTTTCATCACGGCCAGCGCTGAGCCACCCCAATTGCCGGTCGCGAACTTGCTCGCGTCCCACTGCGGCAGATCGGCGGCACGCCACTGGCCCACGCTGGTCTTGGCGACCGAGGTCAGGAACACCGGACCCCAGCCGGCGGTGAGCCAGGTGGCATAGCGGCCCGAGTCGAGGCCGGTGTACCACTCATTGTTGAACCCCGGCTTGGTCTCGATGACACCCGCGGTAATAAGGTCCTGCCAATAGGCGGCGAAGTCCTTGGAAATCTTGTCGTTGATGTTGATCGCGAGCTTGTCGCCATCGCGCCTGATCGGCTTCCAACCCATCGGCCACAGAAGACCATTGACCCAGCCGCCATTGCTGAGCAACGCGTCCGTCAGGAAGACATTGGGGTCGGCCGCATGCAGCTTCTTGGCGGCATCGGCAAATTCCGCCCAGGTCGCCGGCGGCGTGATGCCATGCTTGTCGAAGATGTCCTTGCGGTAGAGCATCGCCATCGGACCGGAATCCCATGGCATGCCGCCGACAACATTACCCTTGGCGACCTGGGTCCACGTGCCTTCGGGGAACTCCGCCTTGTGCGGGTTTGCCCACTGGCCGATATCGGCGAACGCGTCGATCTGGCGGAAGCTCTCGAGGAACTGGAATTCGATATGGACGACGTCGGGCAGGCCGCTGCCCGCCTTCAGGCCCGCACGGACCGCCTGATATTCGGGGGCCCCCTGGCCGGCATTCACGAGTTTGACCTGGATGCCCGGGTGCGCGGCGTTGAACATGTCGATCTGCGTCTGGAAATCCGGCAGCCACGACCACACGAGCAGCTTGACGGGATCGGCACCGCGAGCTGCCGCCGGCAGGGCCGCTACCGCAACGCTCGCACCCGCAACTTTCAAGAAGTCACGACGCTGCATCGTCCGCCCAAGCGGATTGAAAATCTTCGTCATTGAAGTCCTCCCACGAAAGATACGCTCCCACACGACGCAGGGCGCGGTTTTTCTTTCAGTTAGAAACTTAATGCCGAGATTCAGTCGCTGTCAATCGCGATCGATTGATCTTAGTCGGCCATCACGAGGCTGTCGGCAGGGTTGAGGGTGGTCGCATCGAGCACCAGGCGCACCGCTCCAAGGACGATATCGCGGTGTCCCAGCGCGCCGACCACGAGGCGCGGCGGGTCGTACACATTGCCCTTGAGGCGATGCAGGGTGAGCTTTCCCGCCGCATACTGGGTGTTGGCCTCTTCGAGCATCTTGGTGGCCTGTTCGGGGATGCCGAAAAAGCGCAGCGATTGCTTGTCGCCCAGATGTTCGAACGGCCGCCCGGTGAGGAGGGGGTCGTCGAGATACCAGCCGATCTCGCCCGCCGCATGCGAGTGCCCGCCATAGAGCTTGCCGTCGATCACGACGCCCGCGCCGGCGCCGGGTCCGATCGAGAGGCTCACGACGCTGCCGGCACCACGCCCGGCCCCGAATCCCCATTCGCCCACGGCGGCGAGGTTGCGCCCGTTTTCGACGACGATGGGCATCTGAAAATGCTCGCTGAGCCGCGCCCGCAACGGCATGTCGCGCCAGCCGAGCCCGAGCGTCAGCACCACTTCGCCCGCCGGCTGCCTGACGATCGAGGGCAGGCCAATGCCGATGCCGCGAATGGTTTGGCCGCGTGGGCGGGTAGCCGCCATCAACCGGCGGATCAGGCCGACCAGCTTCTCGAAATTGCGCTCGCCATCATCGTCGGCGGTCTCGTGCATTTCGGTCTGCACGACGCCCTCGAGATTGGCCACGGCGCCATAGAACTCGCCCTTGCCGGCCTCGATGCCGATGATCGCATGCGCCGCGCCGCGGAACTTGATGCGTGCCCGGGGACGGCCCCGGACATTGGCCTCGTCAAACCCGTCATACGCCACCAAATCCTCGGCAATCAGATCCTCGATCACCCGCATCACCGTCGGGATGCTGATGTTCAGTCGCTCGGCGAGGCTCGAAGGTGATGCCACTCCTTCGGTGCGGATCAAATCCACCACGGCCGAACGATTGAGTCGGCGTAACAGGCTCGACGTCGTGGGCTGGCGCTTCATTCATGGACCAGTTGCAAAAGGCCGGCGGACCGGCAACGAGCGTCGGCATAGACCAGAACAGAGATAGAGTCCGCCTTTTTCTGAAGACGCTTAACGCTGAGCGGCGAAGGCAACTGCGGTAGCCGGTCGACGATCGCCGCGAGATGGCGCCGGGCTCCCAGGCCCTCCGGACTACTGCGGGCAGTAAGCGACATGATCAACGACCGCAATTGGCGCAAAGCGGTCCGCACCAGGCTGGGCCAAGGTCGGCTTTCTAGCCCGATTATCCCGAAAGTGGACTGTCCACTTTCGGCCCCCAAAGACTGCCAGTCAGCAGCGCGCATTTTGCAGCCAAGTAGAATCACTTGGCGTCGCAGAAATGCGGCTAAGACAAATAGATTAGATCGTGCCGGATGCCAGTTCAATTTGAACATATCCCCCTCACGCCGGGCGGCGATAGGCCTGGACTTCGCCCGGTTCGCTCAGGCTTTGCAGGGTGCCGGGCGCGGCGCCGCCGATCCAGCCCAGCACCGAGCGGGCGAGCTCGGCGCCGGCCAGCCGGAAGTTCTCGTTGACGACCAGCAACTCGCTGCGAAACAGGTGCAGAAGCTCCGACGATTGTTTGGATACCACATCGACGTCGCGGCCAAGCTTGAGGCCGGCGTCTTCGATGCCGGCGACGATGGCGAGCGTCGCGGCGGCGGCGCTGCTGATGAAACCGTCCGGGCGGTTTTCGCGGCGCATCAGCTGCGCCGTCCGCATTCTGATCTGCTCGATCGAATGATCGATCGAAACGGTGTTGAACGGGATCTCGCTGGCGCCGACCTCGCTCAGCGCATCGGCAAAGCCGGCGAGCGTGTGGCCGTGATAGGTCAGCTCGACCGGCGGCGCCAGCAGCGCCAGCCGGCGGCGGCCGAGACCGGCCAGATGGCGCACCGCCTCGGCTGCGAAAGCATAATTGTCGAAATCATGATAGGGATGGATCAGCCCCATATCGGTGCGGCCATGCGTGGCAAAGGGGATGCCGCGCTCCAGCATATAACGGGCTCTCGGATCGTTCGGCTGCGTGCGCGAAATGATGACGCCGTCGGCTGAACCGGTTTCCACGAGGTAACGGATCGGGTCGAGCGGATCCTGCGAGCGCGAATAGGGCGTCACGATCAAATGATAGGGCGTGTCGGCAATGACTTCGGAAACGCCGTAGATGATATCCGAGACAAAGCTCATGATCTCGTGCTCGGTGTTGAGCACCAGGCTGATGACATTGGTCTTGCCGGTGCGCAGGCGGACGCCGGCACGGTTGGGCCGATAACCGATCTGCTTGGCGACAAGCTGGACGCGCCGCCTGGTCTCGGCGCCGATCTCGGGCGCGTCCTTCAGCGCGCGCGACACGGTGGTGACGCCCAGCCCGGTCATGAAGGCGAGCGTCTTCAGTGTCGGCCGGCCCTGGCCCGACGCTTCGTCGGCCTTCTCTTTTTGATGCCTGTTCATTCATCCCGCCCCGTCAGGCGCATAACAGTTGCCGGAAAGCCCGGCAATGGGCCGGCCGCGGGTACGCCGCGGTCCTTCACCG
The DNA here is from genome assembly GCF_005063415.1 of Mesorhizobium sp. Taxonomy (GTDB): domain Bacteria; phylum Pseudomonadota; class Alphaproteobacteria; order Rhizobiales; family Rhizobiaceae; genus Mesorhizobium. The sequence goes on along the minus strand of NZ_SUEG01000119.1, from coordinate 4,588 downwards.
AATGAGACCGCTATATACTGAAACGTTACAGATTGTCACGACCATCGCCATATCACTGGCGACAGATGCAGAACGAGCGGTGCTGCAATCGGTGCAAAACCGTGACTGGAACGGGCTTTTTCCGATTTTTTGGCATCGCAGCATTCCATTTTGCAGTGCAGCCCCTCTTGTTGCGATGCGGTAGGCCGGCGAGCCGCGCGATTTTATTCGTGCTTCGAAAAAACTTGATGCCACCTTCGCCTGAGGGGTTGCGCGCCTCAAGCAATTGCCGTATCGAAAATCTGTAACGTTTCAGATTCTGGGAGGAACGAAATGCGATACCAACTCATGACTGCTGCGCTGGCTGCGACGGTCGCGCTGCAATTCGCCGGCCCGGCGGCCGCGACGGATCTGGAAGTCACCCATTGGTGGACCTCCGGCGGCGAGGCGGCAGCGGTCGCCGAACTTGCCAAGGCTTTCGATGCAACCGGCAATCATTGGGTGGACGGCGCTATCGCCGGCTCCGGCGGCACGGCGCGGCCGATCATGATCAGCCGCATCACCGGCGGCGACCCGATGGGTGCCACCCAGTTCAATCACGGCCGGCAGGCGGAAGAATTGGTGCAGGCCGGGCTTATGCGCGACCTCACCGACCTCGCCACCAAGGAAAAGTGGACGGAAATCGTGCAGCCGAAGAGCCTGCTTGACGGCTGTACCCTCGACGGCAAGATCTATTGCGTGCCGGTCAATATCCACTCCTGGCAGTGGCTGTGGCTGTCGAACGCCGCCTTCGAAAAAGCCGGCGTGCCGGTGCCGAAGAACTGGAATGAATATGTCGCTGCGGCGCCCGCGCTTGAAAAAGCAGGCATCCAGCCGCTCGCGGTCGGCGGCCAGCCCTGGCAAGCCTCCGGCGCTTTCGACGTGCTGCTTGCGGCGGTCGGCGGCACCGACGCCTTCCTCAAGGTCTACAAGGACAAGGACGCGGAATTCGCCGCCGGGCCCGAAGTCGCCAAGGTCTTCAAGGCCGCGGACGACGCCCGCAAGATGGCGAAGAACACCAATGTGCAGGACTGGAACCAGGCCACCAACCTGGTCATCACCGGCAAGGCCGGCGGCCAGATCATGGGCGACTGGGCGCAGGGCGAGTTCCAGGTTGCCGGTCAGGTCGCCGGCAAGGACTATACTTGCCTTCCGGGCCTCGGTCTCAACGAGATGATCGCCACCGGCGGCGACGCTTTCTACTTCCCGCTGCTGAAGGATCCCGAAAAATCGAAGGCACAGGAAGTGCTGGCCCACACGCTGCTCGATCCCAAGACGCAGGTCGCCTTCAACCTCAAGAAGGGTTCGCTGCCGGTGCGCGGCGACGTCGACCTCAAGGCGGCGAACGACTGCATGAAGAAGGGCCTCGAAATCCTCGCCAAGGGCAATGTCATGCCCTGGACGGACCAGCTGCTTTCGCAGGATACGCAGAAGCAGAAGGAGGATCTGTTCTCCGAGTTCTTCGCCAAGCAGGACATGACCGTGGAAGATGCGCAGAAGCGCTTCGCCGCCATTGTCGGTTCGGCCGATTGACCGATCGATCAACCGCCTCACTCCCGCCCCTGCAAACGCAGGGTCGGGAGCTCGGGTCAAGGTCTCTTGACCCTCCCGGCCTTACCCGATCCAGCCCGGCTGTGCAGATGAGCAAGAGCGAACGCCCTAGCCAACTTTTTCGCAACCTCAATGCGAAAATCGCCTCGATCCCAATGATCTTCACCGCGCTGGTGATCTTTGTCGGCGGCACCGTCTGGACGGTGTTCTATTCCTTCACCAATTCCAAGCTGCTGCCGCGGCTGCACTTCGTCGGGCTCGACCAGTATTACCGGCTGTGGGCAACGCCGCGCTGGCTGATCTCGATCGAGAACCTGCTGATCTACGGCGTGCTGTCGCTGGTGTTCTCGCTGGTGATCGGCTTCCTGCTTGCTGCCCTGCTCGACCAGAAGATCCGGTTCGAGGACACGTTCCGGACCATTTTCCTCTATCCCTTCGCCCTGTCCTTCATCGTCACCGGTCTCGTCTGGCAATGGCTGCTCAACCCGGAATTCGGTATCCAGGGAGTGGTGCGCAGCCTCGGCTGGACGAGCTTCAGCTTCAATCCGCTCTATGATTCCAGCATCGTCATCTACGGCATATTGATCGCCGCTCTCTGGCAAGGCACCGGGCTCATCATGTGCCTGATGCTTGCCGGCCTGCGCGGCATCGACGAGGATATCTGGAAGGCCGCGCGGGTCGACGGGATACCGACGTGGAAGACCTATCTGTTCATCATCATACCGATGATGCGGCCGGTCTTCATCACCACGCTGGTCATCGTCGCCTCCAATATCGTTCGCGTCTATGACCTTGTCGTCGCCCAGACCAGCGGCGGGCCCGGCATCGCCTCCGAGGTCCCGGCCAAATATGTCTATGACTACATGTTCTTCGCCCAGAACCTCGGCCAGGGGTTCGCCGCCTCGACGATGATGCTGCTGTCGGTGATCATCGTCATCGTGCCGTGGGCCTATCTCGAGTTCGGAGGCAAGAAGCGTGTCTGACCATGCCGTTTCATTGCCCGCCATTGCCGGCGCCGGTGGCCTCGAAGCCTACGGGCCGAGCGGACCGAAGCCGCGCCACACATTCTCGCGCCGTAACATCTTCCTCTACGGCACGCTGATCGTGGTGGCGCTCTACTATCTTTTGCCGCTCTACGTGATGGTGGTGACATCGCTCAAAGGCATGCCCGAGATACGCCTCGGCAACATCTTCTCGCCGCCGATGGAGATCACCTTCGAGCCGTGGGTCAAGGCCTGGTCGAGCGCCTGCACCGGGCTTAACTGCGACGGGCTCTCGCGTGGTTTCTGGAATTCGGTGCGCATCACCATCCCGTCGGTGATCCTGTCGATCGCGCTCGCCTCGGTGAATGGCTATGCGCTTGCCAACTGGCGCTTCAAAGGCGCCGACACTTTCTTCATCATCCTGATCGTCGGCGCCTTCATCCCCTATCAGGTGATGATCTATCCGATCGTCATCATCCTGCGCGAGGTCGGCCTCTACGGCAGCCTCAGCGGCCTGGTGATCGTCCATTCCATCTTCGGCATGCCGATCCTCACGCTGTTGTTCCGCAACTACTTTACCTCCATGCCGGAGGAGCTGTTCCGGGCAGCGCGTGTCGACGGCGCCGGCTTCTGGGGCATCTATTTCCGCATCATGCTGCCGATGTCGCTGCCGATCTTCGTCGTCGCCATCATCCTGCAGGTGACCGGCATCTGGAACGACTTCCTGTTCGGCGTCGTCTACACCCGCCCCGACACCTATCCGATGACGGTGCAGCTCAACAACATCGTCAACTCGGTGCAAGGCGTGAAGGAATACAACGTCAACATGGCAGCCACCATCCTGACCGGCCTGGTGCCGCTGATCGTCTATTTCCTGTCCGGAAAATTGTTTGTGCGCGGCATCGCCGCCGGCGCCGTGAAAGGATGATGGCGATGAACGCAAACGGCAGCATTGAGGTAAACGGTAGCAAGGGGGCAAACGGCACCAGTGTCTCGATCCAGAACCTGTCGCTGAATTTCGGCGCGATATCGGTGCTGCAGACGCTCAATCTCGATGTCGCCGAAGGCGAGTTCATCGTGCTGCTCGGCCCGTCCGGCTGCGGCAAGTCGACCTTGCTCAACTGCATTGCCGGGCTGCTCGACGTTTCCGAAGGCCGCATCTTCATCAAGGGCAAGAACGTCACCTGGGAAGAGCCCAAGGATCGCGGCATCGGCATGGTGTTCCAGTCCTACGCGCTCTATCCGCAGATGACGGTGGAGAAGAACCTGTCGTTCGGGCTGCGCGTTGCCGGCCTCGCCAAGGACGAGATCGCCAAGCGCATCGCCCGGGCCGCCGAGATCCTGCAGATCGAACCGCTTTTGCACCGCAAGCCGGCGGCCCTGTCCGGCGGCCAGCGCCAGCGCGTGGCGATCGGGCGCGCACTTGTGCGTGACGTCGATGTTTTTCTGTTCGACGAGCCGCTCTCCAACCTCGACGCCAAGCTGCGCGCGGAATTGCGCGTCGAAATCAAGCTGCTGCACCGCAAGCTCGAGAACACCATGATCTACGTCACCCACGACCAGATCGAAGCGATGACGCTGGCCGACCGTATCGCGGTGATGAAGGGCGGCGTCATCCAGCAGCTCGATGCACCGCAGACCATCTATAACCGGCCGGTCAACCGGTTTGTCGCCGGCTTCCTCGGCTCGCCGGCAATGAACTTCCTCGACGGCAGGCTGGAGCAGGCGGCAGGCGACTGGCACTTTGTCGCCGAGGATGTGCGGATACCGCTTGCCACCTATGCTTTCGAGAAGGATCCGGTGCCGGGGCCGGCCGTGTTCGGTATCCGCCCCGAGCACGTGGCGTTCAACAGCGGCACGGGATGGCCGTTCGCAGCCACGGCAAATGTCGAGGTCGTCGAGCCCATGGGTTCCGACACGCTGGTCTGGCTGAAGCTCGGTGGCCAGAATTTCACGGTACGGGTGACAGCCGAGCGCACGCCAAACAACGCCGAGGCGGTCGGCATCGGTTTTGATCCGATGCGCGCCTCGCTTTT
>NZ_SUEG01000118.1 GCF_005063415.1 Mesorhizobium sp. | reverse complement strand
TCGACCAGCGGGCGAAGACCATCCTCAAGGTGGCCTCTGAGATCGTGCGCCAGCAGGACGCTTTTCTCGTCCACGGCGTGCGGCACCTGAAGCCGCTCAACCTACGCACGGTGGCGGACGCCATCGGCATGCACGAATCAACGGTCAGCCGGGTCACGGCAAACAAATACATGCTGACGCCGCGCGGTGTGTTCGAACTGCGCTATTTCTTCACCGCCTCGATCGCTTCGTCAGGTGGCGGCGATGCGCATTCGTCGGAAGCGGTGCGCGACCGCATAAAGCAGCTGATCGACGAGGAGAAAGCCGTCGATGTGCTTTCCGACGATGCCATCGTGGACATGCTGCGGGAAAGCGGCGTCGACATCGCCAGGCGCACGGTTGCCAAATACCGGGAAGGCATGAACATACCCTCTTCGGTGCAGCGGCGGCGCGAAAAACGCGCTTTGGCCAGCGCCGGCCGTTGATCTCCGGCGGAATTTCCACGGCTTTCGCCCTTCATTGACAAGCGGCAACGAAGTGGCTAGAAGCCCGCCCGCATGAGACGGGCTGGCGAGTGGATTTGAGTTCGCTGATGCCCGCACGAGAGATGGTCCGTCACGACGTAGGCCACGGGACGGCCAAGAAGGCGGCTTGTGATCAACCGGAAAGTTCGGATCTAAAATCGGCGCAAGTGACGCCGCAAAAGCTTGTGCGCGCGGACCACGAGTATAAACTCGGGACAGTTTGAAGCCTGAGCAAGGAAGGTCAGTTTTCAGATGACACTGCGCATATCGGGAAAACACATGGATATCGGCGATGCGTTCCGTACGCGCATCAACGACCGTGTCGGCGAAGTGATCGGGAAATATTTCGATCGGGGCTTTTCAGGGCAAATCGTAGTCGTCAAATCGGGGTCGCGCTACACGGCCGATTGCATGATCCGGCTGGATTCCGGTGCTTCGCTGCAGGCGACCGGCGATGCCCAGGATCCAACGCTTGCCTTCGATACCGCGGCGGACCGTCTGGAAACACGCCTCAGGCGCTACAAGCGCCGGCTGAAGTCGCACAATTCAGGCAACAGCAACGGCGAGCTCACCGACGTCGCCTATACGGTGATGGCGCCGCTTGCCGACGACGAGGAGGACATACCGGAGAATTTCGCGCCGGCCATCGTCGCCGAATCGACCATGACGCTGCGGACCATGTCGGTGGCGTCAGCGGTGATCGAACTCGACACCAAGGACAGCCCGGTCCTGGTCTTCCGCAATGCCGGAAACGACCATCTCAACATCGTCTATCGCCGGCCGGACGGGAATATTGGCTGGATCGACCCGTCCACGGCCAAGGTCGCGCAGGGGTAAAAACCAGCCGCACGCGAGCGTGGGGACTGGCGACGGCAGGCGAACAAGGGATTTCAAGCATGGATCTGAGCGATCTCGTCAGCGTTCCGGCAATCATGCCGACGTTGAAGGCGAACTCCAAAAAGCAGCTGCTGCAACTGCTGTCCGAAAGGGCGGCGGCGATTTCCGGCATTCCGGAGCGAGAGGTGTTCGACACCATCCTGCAACGTGAGCGCCTCGGCTCGACCGGCGTCGGCAACGGCATCGCCATTCCGCACGGCAAGCTGGCCGGGGTGAAGCGGATCGCCGGCGTTTTTGCCCGGCTGGAGACACCGGTCGACTTCGAGGCCCTCGATGATCAGCCGGTCGACCTGGTGTTTCTGCTTTTGGCCCCCGAAGGTGCCGGCGCCGACCACCTCAAGGCGCTATCGCGCATCGCGCGGGTGCTGCGCGATGCCGACACGGTTGCCAAGATCAGGGGCACGCGCGACGCCGTGGCCATCCATGCGCTGCTGTCGGACACGCAGGCCTCGCACGCCGCCTGAGGTTTTGATTAAATCCGTTGAAGGGCCGCCGTGAGCGGCCCTGTCCGTTCCAACCAGATCGCTGCGCCGTATTTGTCAGTGGATAGCGACGTTAGTGGATAGCGACCGGGGTCAGATCGTTTTCCAGGGCGCCAGCCAGTGCCCGGTCGCGAGCGTCCGAAAGCAGGATCGGCTGGCCATTGGCGGCAAACAGGGCCCACAGTTCCAGCCCGGGGGCGATTTCGCCGAGACCCGGGAAACGGCCGCGCAGATCGTCGCTCGACACTTTCCTGAGATAGGCGACCGAACCTTCGCCGAGATGGGCGAATTCGCCGCTGGTCATAATGATATTTTCGTTAGTTCTGGTCATTTCAAGCCTCCTTGCCGCGAGACGCCGCTCAAGGCCATCCCGCATGAGAGCTATCGGCAAAAATCAGTCTTTCACCGATATGTTTATTTTTCGTACCAGCCGTTCGGATTCCGGCCGATCGAGATCGATCGACAGAAGGCCGTTCTTCAATTCCGCCGCAATCACCCGCATGCCGTCGGCCAGCACGAAACAGCGCTGGAACTGGCGCGCGGCGATACCGCGGTGGAGAAATTCGCGCTCGGTGTCGTCGTTCTGACGGCCGCGCACGACCAACTGGTTCTCCTCCGTTGTGACATCGAGATCGCTTTCCGCGAAACCGGCGACGGCGAGCGTGATACGCAGCCTTTCGGTTTTGCCGTCGGCACCGCTGAGGCGCTCGATGTTGTAGGGAGGATAGCTGTCACCGGACTTTGCCAACCGCTCCAGCGTCTTTTCCATGGAATCGAAACCGAGGAGAAGCGGGCTGGAAAAAGGCGTCATTCGGCTCATGTTACAGTGTCCTCTCAAGAGCGACATAAACTGGAAAAACCCGGATGGCATTTTTCCCGATGGTCTTGATATGGTCCGCCGCCCGGCAGACTTCAAGCCGTCACACGTCCCGCCCAAAAAGACTTGCCAAAACAAGGAATTGAGATGCCCCAATCCCGCAGGATCATCATCGACACTGACCCCGGCCAGGACGATGCCGTCGCCATATTGCTGGCGCTCGGCAGCGCCGAGCTGGAGATCGTCGGCATCACCGCGGTGGCCGGCAACGTGCCGTTGAAACTTACCGAAAAAAACGCCCGCAAGATCTGCGAGCTGGCCGGCCGGCCGGACGTCAAGGTCTATGCAGGCGCCATCCGGCCGCTGGCGCGCGAACTGGTCACCGCCGAGGAAGTGCATGGCAAGACCGGCCTCAACGGGCCGCAACTGCCCGAGCCAAAGATGAAGCTGCAGGACGAGTATGCGGTCGATTTCATCGTCGAGACGCTGATGAGCGAGGAGAGCGGCACGATCACGCTGTGCGCGCTCGGGCCGCTCACCAACGTTGCGCTGGCGCTGATCCGCGAGCCGAAAATCGCGCCGCGCATCAAGGAGATCGTGCTGATGGGCGGCGGCTTCTTCGAGGGCGGCAACGTCACGCCGACCGCCGAATTCAACATCTATGTCGACCCGCATGCCGCCGATGTCGTGTTCAAATCCGGCATTCCGATCGTGATGATGCCGCTCGATGTCACCCACAAGGCACTGACCACCGCCAAGCGCACGAAGGCCTTCCGCAAGCTCGGCACCAGGGTCGGCACGGCCACAGCGGACATGCTGGAATTCTTCGAACGTTTCGACGAGGAAAAATACGGCACCGATGGCGGCCCGCTGCACGATCCTTGCGTCATCGCCTACCTATTGAAGCCGAAGCTGTTCAAGGGCCGCAAATGCAATGTCAGCGTGGAAACCGCCTCGGAGCTCACCATGGGCATGACGGTGATCGACTGGTGGGGGGTGACCAAGCGGCCGAAGAACGCCATGGTGATGCGTGACATCGACCATGATGCGTTTTTCGAGCTGTTGCTGGAAAGGCTGGGGCGGCTTTAGGGCCGTCTTTCATTCCCGAAGCAGACGATACGTTTCGGTGTCGTTCACGCGACGCTGTCGCTCGATCAAAACTTGCGAGCCGATGGCGCGCGGCGCGCTCGGGTCGCCATATACGAACACCAAGAGGTTATTTTCTTCGAGGCGGATTCCGTAGAGATAGCGGAATCCGTCACCGACCGCACCTTCGGGATTTGGGGAAGCGTTGAGGACGTTAACCACAGTGCCTGGCACGCGCTCCACATCGACGATGGGGCTGCTCCGCCTTGCAATCAGTGCGCCGATTGCCAAAATGCAGACGCCCACCACAAGGCTGGTGGTGATGATGCCCCGGAGGTTTTCCCGCAGTATCAGCAAGGTGAAGGCCAGCCGCGCTCTTGTCATGGTTCAATTTGCAAACCGGTAAAAGACGAAGCCATTGTCGCGCGTTACGCGCTCGATGCCGACGCGCGAGCCGATCAGATGCGGGAGGTCGTCGTAAACCAGGACCGTCGAACCGTTCTCAAGGACCAGTAGATATTGGATATTCTGCCCTTTACCCTGTCCACTTTTGATCGTTGCATCGACCGGGTCGACCGACCGGATCGGACTTGCGTCATTCGCCCATTTGTTCAGAGCCGACGGAACCATCGCCGCGAACAAAGCGATGAACAGGATCACGCCAAACGCGTTCCTTTTCAAATCCGCGTAAGTCCACGGCATAGACATGAATCCCCCCTGTTGATCCATGTGGTGGCCTGAAGGCCGACTTTCAATCGGCCTCCTATTCCAGGACGTTGCTGTTGGCGTCGCCGGGCTCGCGGCTGTTACTTCGCCTTGGAAAACGCCAGCCACAGGCCGCCGCCGACCAGGAAGCTGCCGCTGATCCGCGAAAGCAGCTTGACGCGGCCGGCCGACAGCAGGCGTCCGGCGCGGCCGGCGGCCAGCGCGTAGGTCGAATCCGAAACTGCGGCGAAGATCATCGCGGTGAGACCCATGACGCCGATCTGTAATGCGTAATTGCCTTCGGGGGCGATGAACTGCGGAAAGAAGGCGCCGAAGAACACCAGCGTCTTTGGATTGCTGATCGCCACCAGCAGGCCCTGCAAAAAGAAGCCGCCACGCGGCCTTTTTGCCGTTCCGTCGGCGTTAAGCTTGCCTTTCGAGCGGAACATCTGCACGCCCATCCAGATCAGGTAAGCGGCGCCGATCAGCCGAACCCACTCGAACCAGTGGCCCATGCCCGCGATCAGCGAAGTCAATCCGATGCCGACAATGGCGATCATGATGGCTAGCCCGGCCTGGGTGCCGGCGACATTGGCGAGGCCCGCGCGCGAGCCGTGGCGGATGCTGTTGGCGATGATCAGCGTCACCGTCGGCCCCGGCACCAGAATGATGACGATGCAGGCGACGACGTATGTGGCGTAGAGTTCCAGCGACATTTTTCCCTCCGCAGAATGCCGCTCGTGCGGCGCGCTGTCGCGATCAATGCATGGCGATGAGTTGCGTGCAAGTCGGCGAGGCGCCGACAATGCGGAGCTGATTTCAGCAGGCGCCGGGCTGCCATGGCAGCGTTGCCTCATAGGCGGCAGCCGCCCTCAGCGCGGAGAGGTCACCGCGCGGTCGCCCGATCAATTGCATGCCCATTGGCCTGCCCCTGGCGTCGAAGCCCGCCGGTACGTTGACCGCCGGGCAGCCGCCCAGCGTGGCGAGCGCTGAGACCTGCATCCAGCGATGATAGCTGTCCATGGCACGCCCAGCCACTTCCCTTGGCCAGTGGGTGACGACATCGAAGGGAAAGACCTGTGCGGCTGGCAGCGCAATCAGGTCGAATCGCTCGAAGAGCGATAGCAGCATTCGATGCCAGGACGAGCGCCTCACCGTTGCGGCATGGATCTGCGGCGCGGTGAGGCGCAGCGCATGTTCCACCTCCCACACGGCCTCCGGCTTCAGCAGACTGCGTTTCGAGGGATCGTCGTAATGCGCCTTGAGCGCACAACCGCTGCTCGCCTGCCGAAGCGTTACAAAGGCCAGCCACAGCGCTTCGAAGTCGAATTCCGGCATCAGCGGCTCGGCCTCGAAGGATACATCCGCGAACCGGCCGAGTGCTGCCTCGCAAAGCTGTAGAATGCCTGCTTCAACCGGCAGATGACCGTCGAGATCGCCGAGCCACGCGATACGCCCGCCGGCCGCCGGCGTTTCCACCCCTTCGAGAAACGAGCCTGGCTTATCATGCGACAGCGGCGCGCGAGGATGATAGCCGGCCTGCACGTCGAGCAGCAGCGCCATGTCGCGCACGTTGCGCCCCATCGGCCCTTCGACGCCCATCTGCGCATGAAACACATCAAGGTCAGGGCCAGCCGGCACCAATCCCTGCGATGGACGGAAGCCATAGACATTGTTGTAGGCAGCGGGATTGCGCAGCGAGCCGCCAAAATCGCTGCCATCGGCAACGGGAACCATGTCGAGCGCCAGCGCGACGGCCGCGCCGCCGCTCGAGCCGCCGGCGGTCAGCGCCGGGTCGAACGCGTTGAGCGTCTGTCCGAACACGGTGTTGTAGGTGTTGGAGCCAAGCCCGAATTCGGGAACGTTGGTCTTGCCGATGATGATGGCGCCGGCTTTGCGGACGCGCTCGACGAAGAAGTCGTCTTCCTCAGGCACGAAATCGGCGAAGATCGGCGAGCCGAAGGTGGTTCTCAGGCCTTTTGTCAGCGCAAGGTCCTTAATCGCGATCGGCAGGCCGAACAGCGATCCGGTATCTCCTCCTCGCGCCAGATGGGCGTCAGCGCTGTCGGCCTCGCGCAGGATGTCGGGATGCTCACGCAATGAAACGATAGCGTTGACCAGCGGGTTCACCGCCTCGATCCTGTCGAGAAATGCCGCGATCACTTCGCGCACCGAAAGCTGCCGGCGCCTGATCTTGTCGGCAAGCTCCACGGCAGACAGGCGGCAGATGTCGCCGACGGGCGGCACAGCATGCTTGGTCGTCGGGCGCATCGCTGTCATCCCGCTTCAGCCTGTAGATTTCTGCAGGGCGGCATCGACGTCCCTGGCCAGCGGGATGGCCGGTTGTGCACCGGCTTTCAGGCAGGCCAGCGAACCGGCTGCGGCAGCGCGGGCAAGCGCCTGGTCGAGCGGCAGGCCGGCTGCCAGCCCGGCAGCAAAATAGCCGCAGAACGTGTCGCCGGCGCCGACCGTGTCGAGCGGGGTGATCTGCAGCGCCGGAACCATCAGAAGATCGTCCGGCGTTGCCGCCAGAACGCCGTCCGGGCCAAGCGTGGCGACGATGGTGCGGCCGGTTCTCGCGGCATAGTCGCGCATCCGTGCCGGGCGGTCGCGGCCATTCAACGACAGCGCCTCGCCATAGAGGTCGAACTCGGTTTCGTTGGCGACGAGATAGTCGGCCTTGCCAAGGAAGCCGGCCGCGTCACCATGGAAAGGTGCGGTGTTGAGCACTGTGATCGCGCCGGCCGTCCTTGCCGCGTCGAGTGCTGCCTCGACGGTCTGCAGCGGGATCTCCAGTTGCAGCAGCACGACGTCGCCGTTTTTCAGGAAAGCCTTGGAAAGGTCACCCGGCACGACCGAATCATTGGCGCCCGCCACGACGGCGATCACGTTCTCGCCGTCGGCGCCGACCATGATCAACGCGGTACCGGTCGAGGCAAAGGTCTCGCCGACACCGGACAGGTCGATCTTGCCGTCGCGCAGCAGCGCCAGAGCGTCGCTGGCGAAGCTGTCCTTGCCGACGGCGCCGACCATGCGCACCTTGGCGCCGGCGCGGGCGGCGGCCAGCGCCTGGTTGGCGCCTTTGCCGCCGGGGGCAGTGGCGAAACCGGAGCCGCGCACCGTCTCGCCGGGACCGGGCAAGCGGTCGACACTGGCGATGAGGTCGAGATTGATGGAGCCGATGACGACGATCAAGAAGTGCCTCCCGCTAGCGCATATCACTCTAATTGCGCGGGAAGCTACTCCGTAAGATCGCTGCTTGTCACCCTAGCGGTCCTTGCATCGCTCCTGTCGTTCCATTCGTTGGCTTCAAGAGACCTGTCCCGCCTCCCAGCCGAGGATCGCGCGTTTGCGGGTCAGGCCCCAATGGTAGCCGGTGAGCGCGCCGGACTTGCCGAGAGCCCGGTGGCACGGCACGACGAAGGACATCGGATTGGCACCGACCGCGGCACCGACAGCCCGGCTGGCGCTCGGTGCGCCGATGCGTGCGGCGATCGAGGAATAGGTGCAGGCCTGGCCCATCGGAATGCGCAGCAAGGCCTCCCAGACACGGACCTGGAAGTCTGTGCCGATCATGACAACGCGCAGCGGCTGGTCGGCGCGCCACAGCGACGGATCGAAGATGCGCGCGGCATAGGGCGCCGTCGCCGCCATGTCCTCGACATAGGTCGCATTCGGCCAGCGGCTGGACATGTCGGCAAAGGCCGCACGCTCGCCGCCGGGGTCGTTGAAGGCGAGGCCGGCAAGGCCGCGGTCCGTCACCATGATCAGCGCGATGCCGAAAGGCGAGATATGATAGCCGTAGCGGATGGTGAGCCCGGCGCCGCGGGTCTTGTAGTCGCCCGGCGACATCGCTTCGTGAGTGACGAACAGATCGTGCAGCCGGCCTGGGCCGGACATGCCGAGCTCGAACGAGGTTTCAAGCAGCGGCATGCCGGCATCGAGCAGTTTGCGCGCATGATCGAGGGTGACGGCCTGCAGAAAAGCCTTGGGCGACAGGCCGGCCCAGCGGGTGAACAGCTTCTGCAGCCCGGTCGGCGTATCGCCGACCTCCTCGGCCAGCACTTCCAACGAAGGCTGGTCGCGATAGTCGAGGCTGATCTTTTCGATGGCACGACGGACGATTTCGTAGTCGCCGCCTTCAGGCGTGATGTCTTTCTGAAGGATTGCTGTCGTTTTGAGAGGCATTTGGGCGTTCATGGCAGTATCTCCTTGAGTGCGAATATCGTCTTTCGCGGCGCCGATCACCACCCGAAACTTGCTTTCCCGCGGCATGTACCCAGATAGAGCTGGCTTTGAATGGGGAGGACGGTCGTGGCCGGTGAAAAAGTAAACCTGACCGGGGCAAAGGAGACTTTGCTTTTGACACTTTACGGCAAGGCGCTGGAGAGCCGGCTGCCCAATTCGCTGCTCAGGGACTACTTTGCCGACGAGGCGGTGCGCAACATCGATTATGATTTCTCACGGGTCAAGGTCGACAACAATCTCGGCATCGGTCTAGCAATCAGGGCAAAGACGCTGGACGTCTGCGTTCAGGACTTTGTCGCCGGAAATCCTGACGCCATCGTACTGCATCTGGGGTGTGGGCTCGATACGCGCATATTCCGTATCGACCCGCCAGCCGGCGTGGACTGGTTCGACGTCGACTATCCCGAAGTCATCGAGCTCAGGCGCAAGCTCTATCCCGTGCCGGATCACTACCACCTGATCGCTTCGTCGGTCACCGAACCGGGATGGCTGAACGAAGTACCTCGGGATCGCCCGGCCATAGTCGTGGCGGAAGGCCTGACTCCCTACCTGGGCGCCGAGGAGGGGCAGCAGCTGTTTTCTCGTTTGGTGGGACATCTTTCGAGCGGCGAACTGGTTTTCGATGCCTATAGTCGCCTGGGCCTGAAGATCATTCGCCTCAATTCCTCATTCCGCGCTACCGGCGCCGAGGTCCATTGGAGCATCGAGAACCCGCATGAATTGGAGCGAGCCGTTCCGAAGCTGCGGTTCGTCGAGGACATCCCTGCCTATAAGCCGGAACATGCCGCTCGCATGCGCTGGTTCGCGAAACTGTTTGTTCGCCTTTGGAAATACATTCCGGCATTGCGCAAGATCGGCAGGCTGTTGCGCTATCGGTTCTGAAACGCTGGCTCAGCGCGCCTTGGCGGTCGCCAGAGCGCGCGAAAATGCGGTGGCAAAACTCTCGCGGTCGTCGGGGTTGAGAAAGCCGCCGATCGAGACGGTTTTTCCTTGCGCCTCGACCGCCATTCTGGTGATGCCGATCTCGGCGTGGCGGGCGATCGAAAAGCGTGCCCAGAACGGATTGAAGCGGTGTGCTTCCGATTTGCCTGACGGGGCAGTCTTGCGGATGTCGAGGCTGGTGCGCGACACCGATACCTCCTCGCGAGCCCGGGCGGCACGATAATTGGCGCGGAAGGCGACGTAGACGGCGATCACGTCGAGGCCGAAGAAGCCGAACACCGGCCAGGCGCCGCGCGACAGAAAAAACGCTCCGGTCACCAGCCACCCGAACAGCAGTGCGCCCATCAGAATGGCAAAGCCGGTCTTGCCCAGCGACCGGTGCGGTGTCAGCAGCGCCTGGAAGAATGGCTCGTCGGCCTGAAATGAGGCGTTTGTGTCGCTCATTGCAGAATATTATAGGAAGGCAATGACAAGCCCCAAGCCCAAAAACTCTTCGGCGCTAAGAAAAGACTTGTTGCCCGGCCGCCGCGACGGCTCGAACGCCAAGCCGCGTCCGCGGCCGGCGAGGTCGCGGGCGCTTTACAGCCCCGCCGAGGTGCATGAGATTTTCCGACGCTTTTCCGTTCAGCGGCCGGAGCCGAAAGGCGAACTCGAACATATCAACGCCTTCACGCTGTTGGTGGCGGTGGTGCTTTCAGCGCAGGCGACGGATGCCGGCGTCAACAAGGCGACGCGGGCGCTGTTCAAAATTGCCGACACGCCGCAAAAGATGCTGGCGCTGGGCGAGGCCAAGCTCGGCGACCATATCCGCACCATCGGGCTATGGCGCAACAAGGCCAAGAACGTCATCGCGCTGTCGGAGGCGCTGATCCGCGACCATGGCGGCGAGATACCCGAGGATCGCGATCAACTGGTCGAGTTGCCGGGTGTCGGGCGCAAGACTGCCAACGTCGTGCTCAACGTGGCATTCGGCCAGCATACGATGGCGGTCGACACGCACATCTTCCGTATCGGCAACAGGCTCGGCCTGGCGCCGGGCAAGACGCCGGAACAGATCGAGCAAGGGTTCCTGAAAATCATTCCGGACGAATATATGCGGCATGCGCATCATTGGCTGATCCTGCACGGCCGCTATGTCTGCAAGGCGCGCAAGCCGGATTGCCCGGCCTGCGTCATCGCCGATATCTGCAAGGCCAAGGAAAAGACGACCAGCGTGCCTGCACCGCTGGTCGAGATCGCGCCGCTCGGGCCAGTAGAAGCGGCTACTGAGTCAATGCCCGCCAAGTGACTCTGAAGTTCCTCCCATGTGGCGCCGTCCACGTTCAGGAGCTCTCCTCGACGAACACCTCCTCGCGCTTCTTCCTGACCGCGGGGAGAAACACGATGACGAGCACGGCAAGCGCGATGAGGAGCAGGCTGGCGCTGATCGGCCGCGTCACGAAGGTGCTCGGATCGCCGCGCGAGAGAATCATGGCGCGGCGCAGGTTTTCCTCGAGCAGCGGGCCGAGCACGAAGCCGAGCAGCAGCGGCGCAGGTTCGCAGCGCAGCTTGGTCAGGAGGTAGCCAAGCAAGCCGAAGAAGGCGACGGCATAGAGGTCGTAGACATTGGTGTTGACGCTGTAAACGCCGATCGAGCAGAACGCCATGATGATCGGGAAGAGCACATAGTAGGGGATGGTAAGAAGTTTCACCCAAAGCCCGATCAGCGGCAGGTTCAAGATGATCAGCATCAGATTGCCGATCCACATCGAGGTGATGATACCCCAAAACAGCGCAGGCTGTTCGATGGCGACATTGGGGCCGGGCACGATGCCCTGGATGATCATCGCGCCGATCATCAGCGCCATTACCGGGTTGGCCGGAATGCCGAGCGTCAGCATAGGGATGAAGGAGGTCTGCGCGCCGGCATTGTTGGCCGATTCCGGCCCGGCGACGCCTTCGATGGCGCCCTTGCCGAATTCCCCCGGATTGTTCGAGACACGTTTTTCGACGGTGTATGAGGCAAAGGCGGCAAGGATCGCGCCGCCTCCCGGCAGGATGCCGAGCGCCGAACCGATGATCGTTCCGCGCACGATGGGAGCCGCCATGCGCCGAAAATCGTCGCGGGTCGGCATAAGGCCGGAGATCTTTCGGATCAGCACGGAACGCTCATGCTCGTTTTCGAGGTTGCGCAGTATCTCGGCGACGCCGAAGACGCCGACCGCCACTGCGACGAAATTCAGCCCGTCGGCATATTCGCGGATGCCGAGCGTGAAGCGGGGCGTACCGGTATAAATATCCGTGCCGACAAGTCCCAGCAGCAGGCCGAGCACGACCATGGCCAGCGCCTTGACGATCGAGCCGTGGGCGAGCGCGACGGACGAGACCAGGCCGACGATCATCAGCGAAAAATACTCGGCCGCGCCGAATCTCAGCGCTATCGCCGTCAGCGGTGGGGCAAAGATGGCGACGAGGAAGGTCGACACCGTGCCGGCAAAGAACGAGCCTATCGCCGCGGTCGCCAGAGCTGCTCCGGCGCGGCCGTTCCTGGCCATCTGGTAGCCGTCGATTGCGGTGACGGCCGACGAGGATTCGCCGGGCATGTTGATGAGAATGGCGGTGGTCGAGCCGCCATACTGCGCGCCGTAATAGATGCCGGCGAGCATGATGAGAGAGGAAACCGGGTCGCCGATCTGGAAGGTGATCG
Source organism: Mesorhizobium sp. (assembly GCF_005063415.1). Lineage (GTDB taxonomy): Bacteria > Pseudomonadota > Alphaproteobacteria > Rhizobiales > Rhizobiaceae > Mesorhizobium. The sequence goes on along the minus strand of NZ_SUEG01000118.1, from coordinate 3,533 downwards.
GCAACAGCATGGCGATGGTAGCGGTGGCGCCGATGCCGGGCAGGACGCCAATCAGCGTGCCGAGAAGGACGCCGATCAGGCAGAAACCGAGGTTTGCCAAAGATGTGGCTGTCGAAAAGCCGAGTGCGAGGTTGTTGAGGAGTTCCATTTCATCTCCTCACAACGATAGTGGCAGCCATGGGCCGAAACGCCGGAACGGCAGGCCGAGTGCGTAGCTGAAGACGACGAATGCGAACAGCGTCAGGCCGGCTGACAGAACGAGTGCGGTCAGCGGCTTCATACGGCCGCTGCCGAACGATGCGATCAGCGCCGTCAGGAAGATCGACGGGATGAAGCCGAGGCCGCGCACCGTCAGGCCGAAGAAGATCGGAGCAGGCAGGATGAACAGCATGCCGCGCCACGCAATGTAACCGATCGGCTCGCTCTCGAAACGCACTGCTTGGACGAGGATGGCGGCGCCAAGCAGGATCAGCACGATCGCCAGGACCAGCGGGAAATAGCCTGGCCCCATGCGAAAGGCGGTGCCGATTTCGAGGCCCAGCGACTGCAGCGCGAAAAAGGCGCCAATAAAGATCAACAGCGCGGCGCATATGCCGTTCGTTCTGTCGATTGCGAAAGGTTTCATGGCGTCCTCCCGGCCCGCCTCACGGGCGTGCCGATGCCGGTGTAAAAACGGGGCGCTGGCGGCGCCCCGTTAAAACCTTTAGTCGGCGTACTGGCCGGCCGCTTCGATGATCGGTTTCCAGCGCACGATCTCACTTTCCAGCTTGGCCTTGAGCGCAGCCGGCGTGGCATCGGCCTCGGGCGACGGCTTGGTGCCGAGTTCGGCAAATCGGGCGACGACGTTCTGGTCCGTCAGCGCCACCTGCAGAGATTTCGACAGGCGTTCGGTGATCTCGGCCGGCGTGCCCTTGGGTGCATAGATGCCGTGCCAGATGCCGACCTGCACCTGGGGAAGGCCGGCTTCTATCGTCGTCGGCACGTCCGGCAGCACGTCTAGGCGTTGTGGCGAGGTTACGGCATAGGCCTTGATCGTGCCGCCCTGGATCTGCTTGGTGGTATTGGTCGTCTGGTCGCACATGATATCGACCTGGCCGCCGAGAAGATCAGTCATGGCCGGGCCGGTGCCCTTGTAGGGCACGGTGACCAGCGGCGTGCCGATGGCGCTCATGAACAGCATGCCGCACAGATGCGAGGCCGCGCCTATCCCGGCATTGGCGACGGTGACGGTGTCCTTGTTGGCCTTGGCATAGTCGACCAGTCCCTTCAGATCGGTCGGCTCGAGGTCCTTGCGGGCGACGATGGTCATCGGCACCTCGGTGACGAGGCCGACATATTCGAACGCGTTCAGCGTGTCGTAGGCGAGATTCCTATATAGCGTCGCACTGGTCGCCATGCCGATGTGATGGAGGAGCAGCGTGTAGCCGTCAGGCTCGGCATTCGCGACGCGGCCGGCGCCCAGTGTGCCGCCGGCGCCGCCGACATTCTCGACGATAACCTGCTGGCCGAGGTCCTTCGACATGGCTTCTGCGATAAGACGCGTGACGGTGTCGGTCGGGCCGCCGGCCGAAAACGGCACGACAATGGTGATGGTGCGTTCGGGGTAGGTCTGCGCGCCAGCGGCCGACGGATAAAGCATGGCGGCCGCAGCGACAGCCAGCGCGGCGATGAATTTTCGCATCGTGTCTCCTCCCAGAATATGATTACCAACGGCTGCGCGGATTCCTCTAAAACCGACTGTAGATGGAGCAATAACTAGCGCAACCCGACAAATGACAATCGGGCTCAAACGGCAAACTGCACGTTTGTCCGCGCAAATGAGTGGGAAGGTTGGGCCATGCGATGCCCTTCCTCCAACCTATTCTAATAGCCGTAGCCGCGCGCCATCGCTGCCGCGAACACCGGGATCAGCAGGAAGATGAAGGCCTCGGTGCGGACATAGGTGCGCACGAACGTTAGCTCTGCCGCAGACACCTGGAAGCCGGGATTGGCGCTCGCCTGCCTGTTCCAGGACAGGAAACGGATGGTCGGGATAATCGACAACAGGCCGACAATGGCGAAAGCGGCCATCTTTGCCCAGAACATCCAATTGTAGACGTAGAATTCCCAGCCTTTCAGACCATAGACGACGCGGCCGATGCCAACGACGATGATCAGCATGGCAATGATGCCGTAGTGGCGGTCGATGCCGACGAGCCGCTTCAGCATCGCAGCGGACAAGTCGCTGCGGATCAGGACGAATTCGGCGCCGATGATGCCTGCCAGCGAAAACACCAGCAGATGATGGAAGATGGCAAGCACAAGGTCGGTAGTGTCCACGCTGTTTTCCCTGTGTCGGACGGCAGCGTCGAAACCCAACGCGCCTGAACCAGTACTGCAGAAAAACTAACACCGCGTGGCAGGATTCACATCAGCCTGGAAGATGATCTACACAGCCTTGGCTCTTGTTTTTTGCCACGGATTTGGATTTCCCGTTCGTGCGTGTCGCTGTCCCCACTTTTGGAAGACCTGCATTGGGCACCGGCAACACAACCGAGACATGACCATGGCCAGTCCGCAGACAATTGTCGCTCCAGTGATTGAAACCTCGCGCACGGTCCTGCGGCCGCACCGACTTGACGATTTCGACGCCTATGTCGCCATGTGGGCCGATCCCGTCGTCACCCGCTTTATCGGCGGCAAGCCGCGCACGCGGGAGGAAAGCTGGATGCGCTTCCTGCGCCACGCCGGCCTGTGGTCGCTTCTGGGTTACGGCTTCTGGGCGATCGAGGAAAAGGCGACCGGCCGCTTCATCGGCGAGGTCGGCTTTCACGATCTGAAACGCGACATGACGCCGTCGATCGAGGGCATTCCGGAGGCCGGCTGGGCTCTGGTTTCGGGCGCGCATGGCCAGGGGTTGGCCAGCGAAGTCGTCGCACGGGTGCTTGCCTGGGGCGACGAGACGTTCGGCGCCGCGAAAACCGTCTGCATCATCGACCCGGAAAACACCGGCTCGCTGAACGTCGCGGCAAAATGCGGTTATGGCGAAGTGCTGCGAACCGTCTACCAAGGCAAGCCGACTATCCTGCTAGAGCGGCAGCCCTGACGGATGCTGTCTGGTCTGTGCCTGCCACGTCGTCGTCGGGCGTCGAGTTCGCCTGCCTGAAGATCGCACGGGCCGATTGTGCCGCATGCGGCGTGTTCTGTCTTTGACAGGAAGACGCAAACTCTGCATGAATTTTATCGAGCGGGTCTGAAGTCAGGCCACGTTTCTGGCAGGCACCGGAGGAGGTGTCGCGATTTGGAGGAATCCCATGCTGAACAGACGCCGATTCTTGATGAGCACCGCGGCAGCAGGTGCTGCCGGACTCGCGGTATCGCATTTTGTCCCCGCCTTCGCGCAGGACGCGCCCCAGCTGCAGATTTTCGTGCCGGCGGCGCCGGGCGGCGGCTGGGACCAGACGGCGCGTGCCATGGACCAGGTGCTGCGCAGCGAAAAGCTGATTTCCGGCTCGCAGATCACCAATGTCGGCGGCGCCGGCGGTACAGTCGGC
>NZ_SUEG01000117.1 GCF_005063415.1 Mesorhizobium sp. | reverse complement strand
CCGAGAGACGCCCGAGGTGGTGTCGCTTGACGGCAAGGCTTTGCGGCGAGCCTACGAGAAGGGCTTGGCAGCCAGTCCGCCGTTGACGGTGTCGGCCTTCGCCGCCGAGACCCGGCTGTGCCTGGCGGCAGTCTCGCCGAGCGATGGTGAGAACGAAGTCGAGGCCGCGCTCAAGGTCGTCGAACTCATTGATCTTACGGGCAGATTGGTCACGGCCGATGCGCTCCACTGCCACACCCGCATGGCTGCGGCCATTACCCAAAGAGGTGGCGATTACCTGCTTGCGCTGAAGGGCAACCGTCGTCATTGGCTGCGCCGTGCCAACCTGCAACTGGCCGACGCCACCCCTTCCATTGCCGAGCGGACCGAGATCAGCCACGGCCGCAACGAGTGGCGGCAGGCCGAGATCGTGGCGGCGGCCGAGCCGCTGATGCCCGGCCACCAGGCCTTCATCCGCATCACCAGCCGGCGCGATCAGGCCAGACCTTTGATGCGCCTGTTCATGGCCTCCACGCTCATGTCGCCGCAGCGGGCGCTCGACCTCACCAGAGCTCATTGGCAGATCGAGAACGGCCTGCATTGGATGCTCGATGTCCATTTCGATGAGGATCTCAGCCGTGCCCGCAAGGACAATGCTCCCGCCAACACAGCCCTTCTCAATCGCCTCGCCAGAAACATCCTTCAGGCCGCCGATGCTGCCAAAGTTCCCATCAGCCATCGCATCAAGAAATGCGCCTGGAACGACGACTATCTCATCAATGCCATCACTCATATGCGATAGCCCTGCCCTTGAGGGGGAGATGTCCGGCAGGACAGAGGGGGGCGCTGTCCCGCCGACATCCGAGTGACTATGTAGTGCCTTCGCCGGTCAGCGCGTCGAGGCGGGCGCGCAGCTCGGCAATTTCTTCCTCAAGGGCCTGCACGCGTATTTCCAAATCCGAGGCCGGCGAGGACGATTGCAGGGGCGCTGCTGCAGCCGACAGCTGCGGCGGCCCGCTGAGCAGATGGACATAGCGGTCCTCGCGCTGGCCGGGACCACGGTCGATCTGCTGCACCAGCGGTGGCCGGCGGCCGATCAGCAGATCGAGGTTGCCGCGAAGCTCGTCGATCGACGGCAGCCGCGCCATACGCTCGCTTCGTGCCAGCAATTCATAGCCCGTCTGCGGGCCGCGCAGCAGCAACAGGCCGAGCAGCGCGATCTGCGCCGAGGTCAGGGAAAAGCGCTGCGCCACGACATGCTCATAGCGCTCGACGCGCGACGCGAACACCTGCCTGACGAGGCCCTTCTGCTCGAGCTGGCCAAGCGCTCTTCTGACCTCGGCAAGCTCGACCGACATCACCGGCTCGCGCGCCGTCTTCTGGTTGGCCGCCGCAAGTGCTGCATTGAACGTCAGCGGATAGACGTCCGGCGTCAACTCCTTCTTCTCGATCAGGCAGCCGAGCACGCGCGCCTCGACGGGGGAGAGGATGGGAAGGTCGGAGTCGGTCATAGGTGGTATCCATTTGAAGTCGGCGGGACAGCGCCCCCCTCTGTCCTGCCGGACATCTCCCCCTCCAGGGGGGAAGATTGGCAATATAGCCGATTTCGCCAATCTCCAGCGTTGCCGAATAAAGCCCCGCGCCGAAACTGCCAATCTCCCCACTAGAGGGGGAGATGTCCGGCAGGACAGAGGGGGGCGCGAAGGATCGCTGCGGATGAGACAATCCCGCAACCCTATACCCGTCGCTCCACCATCATCTTCTTGATCTCGGCGATCGCCTTGGCCGGGTTGAGCCCCTTGGGGCAGGTCTGGGCGCAGTTCATGATGGTGTGGCAGCGGTAGAGCCGGAACGGGTCTTCGAGATTGTCGAGCCGCTCGCCCGTCGCCTCGTCCCTGGAATCGATCAGCCAGCGATAGGCCTGCAGCAGCGTTGCCGGACCGAGATAGCGCTCGCCGTTCCACCAGTAGCTCGGGCAGGAGGTCGAGCAGCAGGCGCACAATATGCACTCGTAGAGCCCGTCGAGTTTTTCGCGGTCCTCGTGGCTCTGCAGCCATTCCTTGGCCGGCTCGGGCGACACCGTCTTCAGCCACGGCTCGATCGAGGCGTGCTGGGCGTAGAAATTGGTGAGGTCGGGCACCAGGTCCTTGACCACGGCCATATGCGGCAGCGGATAGACCTTGATCGCGCCGGAAATGTCGTCACAGCCCTTGGTGCAGGCCAGCGTGTTCGACCCGTCGATGTTCATGGCGCAGGAGCCGCAGATGCCTTCGCGGCAGGAACGGCGCAGCGTCAGCGTCGGATCGATCTTGTTCTTGATCCAGAGCAGCGCGTCGAGCACCATCGGCCCGCAATCGTCCATGTCGACGAAATACGTATCCATGCGCGGGTTCTCGTCATCGTCCGGCGACCAGCGGTAGATGCGGTATTCGCGCAGATTGGTCGCGCCCTCCGGCTTCGGCCAGGTTTTTCCGGCCATGATCTTCGAGTTTTTCGGAAGCGTGAGTTCGACCATTACCTCAGGTCCTTTCGGATGACGAGCTTCAGCCCGGACCAGATCTCGTTCACGGCGGCGACCTTGACGTCGACGAGGTCGAGCTTCAGCGCCTCGGTGCGGATAACGTCCTCGGTGACGTCGGTCGGCACTTTCGATGCCTTCTTCGGCCATGACACCCAGACCATGCCGTCCCGCTTGATCGCCGCTTCGACGTCGCCAAGACGGTCCTCGATCTCGACACGCTGCCGGGTGAAAGCATGCACCGCATCATATTTCTGATGAACGCCCGAAATCGCTGACCAGTTGGCCAGCCGGTCGAGCCCGGCAAAATCCACGGCTTCGGCAAGGTCGTCCAGTTCGGCCGGCAAGGCGACGAAGGCGGCAATCATCCCGTCCTTCAGGCCGAGCTTGGCTGGAAGGGGTGTGCCGGAATATCCAGCTGCCGCCAGCGCCATGATCAATACACCCTGGCCTTTGGCGCGATCTTGGCCGGATTGATTCCGCCGTCTGCCTCCTTGAGCAGCGTCTCCGTGTGCACGGGCCGGTAGGTGAGCGCCACCTCGCCGGCCTCGTTGAGCCGGGCCAGCGTATGCTTGCGCCAGTTCGCGTCGTCGCGCGCCGAAAAGTCCTCCCGCGCGTGCGCGCCGCGGCTTTCCTTGCGCGCCTCGGCGCCGTAGACGGTGGTGATGGCGTTGGCCATCAGGTTTTCCAGCTCCAGCGTCTCGACCAGATCGGAGTTCCAGATCATCGAGCGATCGAACACTTTCACGTCCTTGAGCTCGCCCCACAGCTGCGAAATGCGCCTGCAGCCGCTTTCCAGCGATTCCTGGGTGCGGAACACCGCCGCGTCCTCCTGCATCGCCTTCTGCATCTTTTCACGCAAAACCGCTGTCGGCGTCGAGCCGTTGGCGTGACGCAGCCGGTCGAAGCGGTCCATGATCTTTTCGACAGCGGCTTCGTTGGGCGAGGGAATCGCCGATGTGCGGTCGATCACCTGGCCGGCCCGGATCGCCGCCGCGCGGCCGAACACCACCAGGTCGATCAGCGAATTGGAACCCAAGCGGTTGGCGCCGTGCACCGAGGCGCAGCCGGCCTCGCCGACCGCCATCAGCCCGGGTGACACCTGGTCCGGGTTCAAAGCCGTCGGGTTCAGCACCTCGCCCCAATAATTGGTCGGCACGCCGCCCATATTGTAGTGGACCGTCGGCAGAACCGGTATCGGTTCCTTGGTCAGGTCGACGCCGGCAAAGATCTTTGCCGACTCCGAAATACCCGGGAGCCTCTCGTGCAGAACGGCCGGGTCTAGATGGTCGAGATGCAGGAAGATGTGATCCTTCTTCGGCCCGACGCCGCGGCCCTCGCGGATCTCCAGCGTCATACAGCGCGAGACCACGTCGCGCGAAGCCAGATCCTTGGCTGACGGCGCGTAACGCTCCATGAAGCGCTCGCCCTCGGAATTGACGAGATAGCCGCCCTCGCCGCGCGCCCCCTCAGTGATCAGGCAGCCGGCGCCGTAGATGCCGGTCGGGTGGAACTGCACGAACTCCATGTCCTGCAGCGGCAGGCCTGCGCGTGCGGCCATGCCGCCGCCATCGCCGGTGCAGGTATGCGCCGAGGTGGCCGAGAAATAGGCGCGGCCATAGCCACCGGTCGCCAGCACCACCATCTTGGCCGAAAAGCGGTGGATGGTGCCGTCGTCGAGGTTCCAGGCGACGACGCCGGTGCAGGTGCCGTCCCGCTCCATGATCAGGTCGAGCGCAAAATACTCGATGAAGAACTGCGCATTGTGCTTCAGCGACTGGCCGTAGAGCGTGTGCAGCATGGCGTGGCCGGTGCGGTCGGCGGCCGCACAGGTGCGCTGCACCGGCGGCCCCTCACCGAAATTCATCATCATACCGCCGAACGGCCGCTGGTAGATTTTCCCGTCCTCGGTGCGGCTGAAGGGAACGCCGTAATGTTCGAGCTCGTAGACCGCCGCCGGCGCCTCGCGCACCATGTATTCCTGAGCGTCGGTGTCGCCCAGCCAATCCGAGCCCTTGACCGTGTCGAAGAGATGCCACTGCCAGTTGTCGGGACCCATATTGGCGAGCGAGGCGGCGATGCCCCCCTGCGCCGCAACCGTATGCGAGCGTGTCGGGAACACTTTGGTGATGCAGGCAGTGCGCAGGCCCTGTTCGGCCATGCCGAGCGTGGCGCGCAGGCCGGCGCCGCCGGCGCCGACGACCACGACGTCGAATTTGTGATCGACATAGCTATAGGCGGAAGCCGTGTTGGCGTTCTTCGCGTCCTTGGCCAAAAAATCAGCCTCCAAATGCCAGTTTAAGCAGGGCGAAGACCGAGGCGACGCCGACCACTACGGGAAAGAATGTGTTGAGGGCGAGCAGCGCCAGCCTGGTGCCTTCTCCATGCACATAGTCTTCGATGATTGCCTGCATGCCGAGCCGCATGTGGTAGAGCACCGACAACAGCACCAGCGCCAGGACCAGTGCCACGAACGGATTGGCAAGTGCAGCGCGCACCTCGAGATAGCTGGCGCCGTTGAGTGCGATCAGGAAGCCGACGAAGAACAGGACCAGCGGGATGTTGGAAATCGCCGTCAGCCGCTGGCGCCAGAAATGGCCGGTGCCCTCGCGGGCGGAACCGAGGCCGCGGACCTTGGCCAGCGGCGTGCGCATATCGGTGTTCTTGCCGTTCATGTCAGGCTCCCCGCGCCATGTAGCCGGCGATCCAGATCAGCAGCGTCAGCGTGACCGAGCCTGCCAGCGTCGCCCAAGCGATCCTCGAGGCCGTATGCTTTTCAAGCCCCGCCCCAGTGTCCCAGATAAGATGCCGGACGCCGCCCAGCATGTGGTGCATCAGCGCCCAGCTGTAGCCGAACAGCACCAGCCGTCCGAGCCACGAGCCGAAAGCCCAGTTGACGGCATTGAAGGTCGCCTCCGAACTCGCCGCCGCCATCAGCCACAGCGCGACCAGCAGCGTGCCGAAATAGAGCGCCCCGCCGGTGATGCGGTGGACGATCGACATCGTCATGGTGATCGGCGGCCGATAGACGGTCAGGTGCGGCGAAAGCGGCCGTTCACGTCTGGCAAATTCGCGGGTGGCTGGTGATTTGCTCATGGCTTCCCCCAGTTCGGCGTCTCTGGAGCCTCAGGTGGAAATGCGGCATTGCCGCTTCCGGTTGCGACTTCGGACAGCCGGTTTCTAATGCTCTTTTTGCACCGCGTCAAAGCCGGAAAACCGTTTTGAAAACGTAATTTAGTCTGATGAAAGCGAAGGTTTCAGCTTCAATCGATTAGGGCTGTGGCCTTGAGCCGGCACAATGTCGCTGCACTGCAAAATATGGCTGCCTCACCGGGCGGATCAGCGCTTACAGGCCAGCGGTGACGCACCGCCCTTCATCACCAGCGCCTCACGCCCATCGATCACGATTGCGTCATGCGCCTCGCCGTAGCGGCTTGTCTGATTGGCCGGTGAGGCCGGCAACTCGGAGCTGGTGCCGTCGGGGCCGAGCACGCGCACCGACGTGCCCAGGTTCTCGATGGTCATCACGCTACCGTCGGTGCATTTGTAGGTTGCAGTGCGCGGCTGCCGTGCCGTCGGTTCGCTAGCGGCGGGAGCAAGCGGCACGGAAGCGGCGGGCGTATTGCCGAGCTTGGGCGCGCTGGTCTGCGGCGCGCAGGCGGCGGCAGCCAGAAGCGGCGGAATGGCCAGCGCCATCCGAAACGTGCGGCGTAATCTCATATGCTGCTTTCCCCCGCGCGCATCGAGCCCGCCGCGATGCTTCGGCAGGCCACCGGATTTCATGCTTTTTGAGTCGCGCTCGATGCCGGCGATGGTGGGAACAAGGCATGGCCGAATGATGGCCGGTGGGTGATCGAGTATTTACCATGTTTTCCGGGACCTCGCCCCGGCTGCGGTTGCCCTCTTAACAAAGGTTAATAAAAGGTTAATTTCTGATTCGAGGAGGCTTGCCTCTCAGCAATGGAGCAGCACGCCATGCATTCCAATTCAGCAGGATCGCGCCTTCCCTGGTTCCTATTGGCGGCGCTCGCCCTCGGCATCGCCGCACCGGCATTCGCCGGGACGCGCCACCACGACCGCGTCTATGCCGATTCCTTCGGCAATCTGGTCATCGAAAGCGCCGCCGGCTACAAGCGTATCCTCGTCGGCGAGGGCAAGCTGGCCAAGGAATTGTCCGACTACACCGGCGCCGGCCAGCCCGACGTGATCTATGAAAACGAATCGGACGATGTCCGAAGCGGCGACTGCTACAGGCCGCCTGTTTTCGTGAAGGGCCGCAGCTATATGTACGGCCTCTCCGACGGCGAGATGCCGGAGCTCAGCCCCTGCCGCTGACGCCCACGCCCCCCTTTGTCGACGGCGCCGGCTGGGCAGCGGCCGGCTCCACCGAGATACGCACGCAATCGCGGCCGCTGCCCTTCGCCTGATAGAGCGCTTTGTCGGCGCGCCGCAAAAGGTTGGAAAAGCTTTCGCCCGGACCAAGCTCGGCAACGCCGAAGCTGGCGCTGCAGCGATGATCCGCCGGCAGGCAGTCGATCGGCGTGGCACCGAAGGCGGTACGCGTGCCCTCGGCAAAGAGCCGGGCGGCGGCTAGATTGGTCCCCGGCAGGAAAATAGCGAATTCCTCGCCGCCGATGCGGCCGGCAACATGATGGTCGGCCGCGGCCTCGCGGAGGAAACCGGCAAAGGTCTCGATGACCCGATCGCCGGACGCGTGGCCGTAAGTATCGTTGATGCGCTTGAAATAGTCGAGATCGGCAATGACCAGTGCCGCTGGAACGGCCCGCCGCATGGCGTCGCGCAGTGCGATCTCGGCATGGCGCTCGAAGCCGCCACGGTTGAGCAGCCGTGAAAGCGTATCGGTTTCCGACTTCGATGTCGCCTCGGCGAGCACGTCGCGGACCAGGATAGCCAACGTCACCAGCGCAAGCGCCAGGCCGAACACCGTGCCGACAGACTGCGACACCAACGCGTAGCTGGTCTGCGCATAAGATTGCGGATTGGCGCCCCAGCCACCAAGCGCATGGGCGATGAAGGGTTTGCTGGCGAATTGCAAGGTACTGGCCGCCAGGACAGCCATCAGCATATGGTCGAGCCGCTCGCGTCTTTGCCTGGACGACAAGACGATCGCCAGCCCGGTGAATTGCATGGTCGCATAGGGAAGCTGGTAGGCTGCCATTCGCACAAAGGATTGGCGTGGCAGGTCCTGGACGAAGTAGACCGCGAGGGTGGCGAAGACCAGGAAGAACAGCATCGGCAGCCAAGGCGGCGAAACGCGGTATTTATGGGCAAGCCCGCCATTGAAGGCGACGGTTGCGCCAAGGAAGGCGGCAAAGGCGGCGACAACCACGGGTCGCGCATTGTCGAAGGCAGGGATGCTGAACTCAATCGCGAAATAGGCCATGCCTAGCGCATAGCCGAACGCCAGCCAGCGCGCCGATATACGTCCGGCGTCATAGACCGCTATCGTCATGAACGCCGCCGCCAGCAGCCCGGCAACGAACAGGTTGATCACCAGGATGAAATTAGCGCTGCCCATGGCGTTTTGGCACTCCCCCCGAACAGCAAATCACCGACGCGCGAAAAAGACGTTAATTCGACGCCGCTGACGCTCAGCCAGCACTGGTCCGATTGGGAAGGACGACCGTTTCAGGCCGCTGATAGGACATGCATACGCTGTCGCGGCCATTCCTCTTGGCTTTGTAGAGCGCTTCGTCGGCGCGCCGCATCAGCGGGTCCAGCCCTTCGTCGCCGGTACGGGCGGCCACGCCGAAGCTCGCGGTCACTCTTGTCTCGGGCGGAAGCCCGTCGATTCTGCCCGCTGAATAGAGCGTGCGAATGGTTTCGGCAAACAGTCTTGCCGCGCCAAGGTCGCTGAGCGGCAACAGCACGGCGAACTCCTCGCCGCCGATGCGGCCGGCAACGCCGCCCGTGCCTGCAGCCGATAGAAGCTTGGCGGCGAAGTCGGCGATGACGCGATCCCCGGCTGCGTGGCCATGCTGATCGTTGAGTGCCTTGAAATGATCGAGATCGGCCAGCACCAGCGTAACCGGCAATTGCGCCGTGGCACAGTGCTGCAGGACCAGCATGGCGCGCTCCTCGAAGCCGCGGCGGTTGAGCAGGCCCGACAGCGGGTCTGTCAGGGTTTCGGTCTTCAGGGCCTTCATCACATCGAGCGCGGCGGCGCCGAACAGGCAAAGCGCAATAAGCAGCGACAGCAATGCATGCGACAGCAGCGCCGTCGTCCAGTAGGACGAGGTGTAAAGCCCTTCATAGCTGGTGAACGGCCCATGCGCGATGACGACGGCAAGCGTCCGCACCAGGAAGTTCAGGCCGGAAAGCAGCGACAGCACGAACAGGATCATTTCTGTCGGGCCGTTGTTGCGCACCACGCGCAACTCGGCGGCGACAACCAGGCTGATGCCGCCGAAGCTGAAATTGATGGCAAGGATGCGCCAGGTGAGATCCGGCCGTGCAAAAAGAAACCACGAGAACGCGGCCAGGCCGCCGCAGGCCAGAATGCCGATCGCCGGGTAAGGCACGCGCCGCCCATAGCGCGCAATGACAGCGCCGGCGAGACAGCAGGTGGCAAAGGTGAAGCACAGGATCGAGATAAGCTTGGTCGGCGCCATACCGACCGGCAAAGTGAAATACTGGAGCAGGAAGCCTGCGGCCGAGGCCGAGTAGCCCGCCGCCAGCACAGCCAGATAGGAACGGTGGCGCTGATAGAACCACAGCACGAGAAATGCCGCGCCGAGTGTGAGGGCGATGCCTGGATTGAGCAGCGCTATGAGCAGGCCGGTGTCCAAGCGCTGTAATTTCCCCTCGCTTCCCCTTGGAGGACCTTAGAGCGGAAGCCCAAACAAGCGGTTAAGCGAAAGCGAATATATACGACGGGTGCGTCGACAAGGCCGCCAGGCGGAACCGCGAACGGTGAGCGGCGTTTCACGACGGCAAACCAGGAGACGCTCCGATGGCCGACACGATCATGCTGACCGATCACGATGCAATTCGCTCATGGACCGCGGCGCGCGCCGGCTTTCCGGCGATCGTCGACGTGTCGCCGGAAGCCGGAACGCAGCCCATGCTGAGGCTGGTCTTCGGCCAGCATGCCTACCAGGACCAGGATGAGGCCGAACGTCCGGTCAATGCCGGCGGCTATGAACTGGTCGAATGGGACGAATGGTTCAAGCTCTTCGACGAGCGCCAACTGGCGCTGGTCGTCGCAAAGGATCAACCCGGCCGACGTGAGGGATTCCACGAATTCGTCAGGCGGCCCGGCTGAAGAATGCCCGAACCGCATTGCGGCTCGGGCACCTCATACCCGACTGCGCGCGCCCCTGCGCTATTTCCACTCGCGGATGTCGACGAAATGGCCGGCGATCGCCGCCGCCGCCGCCATTGCCGGCGACACCAGATGCGTGCGGCCCTTGAAGCCTTGGCGCCCTTCGAAATTGCGGTTCGAGGTCGAGGCGCAGCGCTCATGCGGCTTCAGCCGGTCGTCGTTCATGGCAAGGCACATCGAGCAGCCCGGCTCGCGCCAGTCAAAGCCGGCGGCGACAAAGATCTTGTCGAGGCCTTCGGCCTCGGCCTGTTCCTTGACCAGGCCGGAGCCCGGCACGATCATCGCACTGACCCGCGGATTGACCTTCTTGCCTTCGATCACCTTGGCGGCGGCGCGCAGATCCTCGATGCGGCCATTGGTGCAGGAGCCGATGAAGACGCGATCGAGTTCGATATCGGTGATCTTGGTGCCCGGCTTTAGGCCCATATAGTCGAGTGCTCGTTGCTTGGACGTGCGCTTGTTCTCGTCGGTGATGTCGTCCGGGTTCGGCACGATGCCTTGCACCGAGACAACGTCTTCGGGCGAGGAGCCCCAGGAGACGATCGGCGGCAGCTTTGCCGCGTCGAGCACGACCACCTTGTCGAAATGCGCGCCTTCGTCGGACTGCAGCGTCTTCCAGTAGGCGAGCGCGGCATCCCAGGCTTCGCCCTTGGGGGCGCGCGGCTTGTCCTTGACATAGGCGAAGGTGGTCTCGTCGGGCGCGATCAGGCCGGCGCGCGCGCCGGCTTCGATCGACATGTTGCAGATCGTCATGCGGCCTTCCATCGACAGCGCACGGATTGCCTCGCCGGCATATTCGATGACATAGCCGGTGCCGCCGGCCGTGCCGATCTCGCCGATGATGGCGAGGATGATGTCCTTGGCGGTGACGCCTTCCGGCAGTGCGCCATCGACGCGCACCAGCATGTTCTTGGCCTTGCGCTGGATCAGCGTCTGCGTCGCCAGCACATGCTCGACTTCCGAGGTGCCGATGCCATGCGCAAGCGCCCCGAACGCGCCATGCGTCGAGGTGTGGCTGTCGCCGCAGACGATGGTCATGCCGGGCAGCGTAAAGCCCTGCTCGGGACCGATGATGTGGACGATGCCTTGGCGGATGTCCTTCTCGGAATAATACTCGACGCCAAAATCCTTGGCGTTCTTGGCTAGCGCCTCGACCTGAATGCGGCTTTCCTCGTTCTTGATGCCGAACTTGCGCTCCGGCGAGGTCGACACATTGTGGTCGACCACGGCCAGCGTCTTTTCCGGATGCCGAACCTTGCGGCCTGTCATGCGCAGGCCTTCGAAAGCCTGCGGGCTGGTCACTTCGTGGACGAGGTGGCGGTCGATGTAGAGCAGGCAGGTGCCGTCATCCTGGCGGTCGACGACATGGTCGTCGAAAATCTTGTCGTAGAGGGTGCGCGGTGCGCTCATGTGCGTAAATCCGTCGATTTTAAAAGGGAAAAGGACGCCGGTCGGCCCGGCGAAACAGCCTGACGAGTCTGCCCTAGCTAAGTCGGCTGGTCAGCGCCCCGCGGATGCGCGCCGAAAATCGCGACGGCAGGCGTTTTCTGTCCTGCAGCACGAAACCCTTATAGGCCGGATCGCCAAAAAGCTCTTCCATGGCGCTGCTCATATCAATGTTTTGGCTTTTCAGCAATCGCGTCTGCCTTTGCAGGCGCTTCACAGCACCTCGAACACGAAGGTCTTCACCAGCGCGTCGGGCTCGGCGATTGCGTAGCAGCGGAACCACGGGCTCTCCTCGACCGGCCGCCATTTTTTCGCCTGCTCCAGTTCGCTAAACACGGCTTGAAACCCGCCGCTTTCAAAAACCTGGTCGCGAACCGTGAAGATGGCGTGGCCGCCCGTCCTGGTGATGCGTACCAGTTCATGCAGGCCCGACGCCGGCGCGTGGCTGATGGTGAACACGCCGGTCGAGAAGAAGGCGCGGAAATACCCGTCCGCCCAAGGCAATGGCCCGCCGAGCATCGCCTGTTTCAGCTCGCTGTAGGCCTGCCGGCTGCCGGCGATTTTCAGCATATCCTGCGACAGGTCGAGCCCGGCAATGTCGTGGTAGCCGAGCGCCTTGAGCGACGGCCCCGACAGGCCGGTGCCGCAGCCGGCGTCGAGCAGCGGCCCTTCGCCCGACGGCACATGGCGCGCCACCCAGGCGGTGATCAGGAACGGCAGGAGATAGCCGAGCGCCGCGGTTTCGCCGTCATAGGTCGCGGCCCATTGCGCATAGGCCTTGGCGAGCGCCTCGGGTGTGTCGGCCGTGTAGGCCGCCTCCAGCGCCGCATTGGCCTTGTCGATGATCATGGGTCCTCCCCGGTCGCGTCTGCTCGATGGTATCGCCGTTTTCGCCTGCCTTCTATTCCTCATGCTGGTGGCGCAGCCGCTTCTCCAGCGCCCGCAAGGCCAGCGACAGGCCGACGGTCAGGATGAGATAGATATAGGCGACGATCGAATAGGTTTCGAAGAAGCGGAACGAGCCGGCGGCGTAGATCTTGCCCATCTGGGTGATGTCGGCGACGCCGAGCACCGAGACCAGCGATGAATCCTTGACCATGGCGACGAAATCATTGCCGAGCGGCGGCAGGATGGTGCGGATCGCCTGCGGAAAGACGACCAGCCGGAAGCGCTGCGTGCGCGTCAGCCCGAGCGCCTTGGCCGCCTCGATCTGCCCCTTCTCGACCGCCTGGATACCGGCGCGGAACACCTCCGAGATGAAGGCGGAATAGCCGATGGTCAGCGCCATGACGGCGCGCCATAAAAGCGAGACGTCGCGTACCAGTAGCTCACCGAAGAGGCCGGCGCTTTGCAGCGGCGCCGTCAGCGCGTTCCACGCCGCGACGAAGGCCGGTGCGCCGGCAAAGGCGATCCAGAACAACAGCACCAGCATCGGCACGCCGCGGATGATCTCGACGTAGAAGCGGCCGATCTGGCTGAGCCAGCGTGAGCCCGACAGGCCCATCAGCGCGACGCCGAGCCCGATCGCGCAAGCCAGCGCGAAGGCGACCACAGTGACGAAGATAGTGACGCCGATGCCCTTGGCGACGGTTGCGAAGACCTGGGCATAGAGGTCGCTGGCAGCGATGAAGATGGCGGCGGCCAAGGCGATTGCCACGGCCACGGCAAGCCACCAGGGGAAGTCGGATTTGGCTGTGGCTGGGGGCGCCGGCGGCATCAAGCGGTACCGGTGACAGGGTCACGAAGGCAGCGTTCTGTCACACCCCCCTCTGGCCTGCCGGCCATCTCCCCCGCAAGGGGGGAGATCGGCAGCTTTGACCTCGCGGCCCGTTCTGCAACACTGAAAATTGGCGAAAGCCGATGCGAAATCCGATCTCCCCCCTTGCGGGGGAGATGTCCGGCAGGACAGAGGGGGGTGTACGAGCGCAGAGTCAGCGCGAGTTCCCGCGCACAATCGTCATGAAATGCGCGCAACAAGCGGGCCTACTGCCCCATCTTGTAATCAAGGAACCACTTCTTGTTGAGCGCGTCGAGCGTGCCGTCGGCCTTGAGCGCGGCGATTGCCGCGTTGACCGGCTTCACCAGGTCGGAGCCCTTGGGGAAGATGAAGCCGAAATCCTCGGTGCCGAGCGGCCCGCCGATCAGCTTAAGGCCACCATTGGACGCATCGACATAGCCCTTGCCGGCAGTGCCGTCGGTGAGCACGACGTCGACGTCGCCGGCCCTCAGCGCCTGCACCGTCGCGCCGAATGTCTCGAACAGCTTGATGCGCGGGTTCTGCTCATTGCCGTCGAGCACGCTGTAGACGGCGGTGTAGAAGGGCGTAGTGCCGGCCTGCGCGCCGATCAGCCCGTCCTTGAAGGCGGCAAACGTCTTGGCATCGCTGAAGCGCTTCTCGTCGCCGCGCACCAGCATGAACTGCTCCGAACGCATATAGGGGTCGGAGAAGTCGACCTTCTGCTTGCGGTCGTCCTTGATGGTGATGCCGGTCATGCCGATGTTGTACTGGTTGTCGGAAACCGCCTGGATCATCGCGTCCCAGGAGGTATTCTGGTACTCGACCTTGAAGTTCAGCCGCTTGGCGATCTCGTTCATCGCGTCATATTCCCAGCCGATCTGCTTGCCGGTCTTGGCATCGATGAACTGCAGCGGCGGATAGGCATTTTCGGTCACCACCACCACCTTCTTGCCGCCGAGGTCGGGCAGCGCCTGCGCCAGAGCCGTGACAGGCACGAGAAGGCAAGCCAGCAGGCCGGCCAGCAGCAGTTTCGAATTGATCATGACTATGCTCCCCAGGAACTGAACCGCCTCGATCGACCGAGGCATGCAGGAAATCCGGCGCCGACTTTAGCTTTCCGCCGGCGCCTTGCAAGCCGCTCCGATGCGCCGCCCGGCACGAAAATGGATTCCAATGCTTTCAACGGCGCCATTACGGAACGATCCGTTTCGATAGCGGACCGACGCGGCCCGGCAAAATAGAATCCCCCTCGCGAAAACAAAAAGGCGGCCGAAGCCGCCTTTCCGAAAATACGTTCTTGAGAAGCCTTATTCGGCGGCAGCTGCTTCGGCGGCCTTGGCTGCCTCGTCGGCCGCCTTCTTCTCAGCGGCGTCCTGCGCGGCCTTCTCGGCGGCCAGCGCCTGGGCGGCGGCCACCTTCTCGGCCTCGATGCGCGCCTTCTCGGCGTTCAGCGCATCGCGCTCCTCGTCGTTGAGCTTGCGGGCGCGCACGCCGGTGTTTTCCGAAATGCGGGCCGACTTGCCGCGACGGTCACGCAAATAGTACAGCTTGGCGCGACGCACCTTGCCGCGGCGCACGATCTCGACGCCCTCGACCATTGGCGAATAGACCGGGAACACACGCTCCACGCCTTCGCCGTAGGAGATCTTGCGGACGGTGAAGTTTTCCTGGAAGCCGGCGCCGGCGCGGGCGATGACGACGCCTTCATAGGCCTGGACGCGGGTGCGGGTGCCTTCGGTCACACGGACCTGGACGCGCACGGTATCGCCGGGCTGGAATTCGGGGAGCTTGCGCTTGGCTTCGATCTTGGCGGCCTGCTCGGCCTCGAGCTGACGGAGGATGTCCATCTCATAGATCCACTTCTTGTTCTTCCGACAGTCAGAGCGTCCGACACTCGCCTTGCAGTCGCATCGACCGCTCGGCTATGCCCTTCGTTCGAGAACGTCTGTTCGAGAACATCGGGCAGGGGCGACTACACCGTCATTGTTGACGGGCCAGAAGATCGCTCTTGGCAGATTCTCTTCCGGTTCGGCGCGCACATACAGCTATTTCGGCGCTTTGTCACGCCTTCGCTGTCTCTTTTTTGGCGCCGCTTCTTTTTGGCTGGCGCCGCTGTGGCAATCCCGTGATCGCTTGTGGTCCAGGGGGTTGCGCCCGCGCGTCAAGCTTTCTAAGCCGGAAGATAAGCATTTTCCTCCAGCGACGACACCCCTCATGCCAATCTTGGACGCGGTCCTGCTCTTTCTCGCCGGCTTTCTATCAGGCGCGGTCAACGCTGTTGCCGGCGGCGGCACGTTCATAACCTTTGGCGCCATGACCCTGGCCGGCCTGCCGCCGATCGTCGCCAATGCGACATCGTCGGTGACGCAATTTCCTGGCTACATCACCTCGACGCTCGCCTATTGGCACGACATCAAGCATTTCTGGCGCGGCGCACTGCTGCTCAGCCTCATTTCGGCTTTCGGTGCGCTGTCTGGCGCGCTCATCCTTTTAGGGCTCGACAACCCGGAGTTCCGCGCCTTGGTGCCGTGGCTGCTGCTGGCGGCAACCGCATTGTTCGCTGCCGGGCCTTGGCTGAAGCCGGCGCCCAAGCCGGAGCATGAGGCCGCGGTGGGTTCGCTGGTCGGGTCGCTGGCGCAGTTCGCCACCGCCGTCTATGGCGGCTTCTTCGGCGCCGGCATGGGCGTCATGATGCTGGCAACGCTCGGTCTCACCCAGTCCGGCGACTATCACCGGCTGAACGCGCTGAAGAACATGCTGGCCGTGGTCATCGCTGCGGTCGCCATCCTCGTCTTCGTGTCGGGCGGCGTCATCGCCTGGCTGCAGGCGATCATCATGATCCCGGGTGGCGCGCTCGGCGGCTATGCCGGCGTCTGGATCGCCAGGCGCGTGCCGCAGAACGCGGTGCGCGGCTTCGTCATCGCCGTCGGCCTGTTCCTGGCTTTTTACTATTTCGACAAGGGCTGAGCGGCTAAAAGGTCCGGCCTTCGCTCTTTCGTCAGCCTCTCCGCTTCGGCCCGCCGCCACGCCGCGATCTTCCTGTGATTGCCCGAAATCAGCACTTCGGGAATCGGCCGGCCCTCGAA
>NZ_SUEG01000116.1 GCF_005063415.1 Mesorhizobium sp. | reverse complement strand
TCGTTCGAGGATCGGGCCGAGGCGGCCGTGACGCAGGCTGAGCTGGCTCTGCCGTTCCAGCAGCTCGCTGACCTTGGTTTCCATCAGCTGCTGATCGAGAAGCTGCCGGCTGGTGATGCGGTCGACCTGGCTGCGCAGTGCCGAGATGCGGTCTTCGTAGGCCTGCTGCATGCGCGCCTGCCGCGCCGTCGTGGCGCCGATCAGATCGTCGCGCAGCACCAGATAGGAGGTCGCCAGCAGGTAGCCAATGACGATCGCCGCCAGCGCCGAGCCGCAAAATGCAGCCAGCCACGGGCGTATGGTGAAATGCCTTATCTGGTCGCCCCGGGCGATGATGACCGTGTGGGGCTCTTTGCGTCTGCCGAAGACCGCTGACTGACTGGCTACGTTCACGGGACCAAGCTTTCGTTACGACACCAACGACGAGCCTGATTACACATTATTAGGGTTAACAAGTTTTGTCTTCGCGCAAAACGGGTATCGAATTGCGGCGGCCTGCCGCAGCTCTCAAATTGCGCGAACCGCCTCCAGCACGTCTTCGGCGTGCCCCTTGACGCGGACATTGCGCCAGATCCTGGCGATACGTCCGTCCCGGCCAATCAGGAACGTCGCGCGCTCGACGCCCATATAGGTGCGGCCGTAGAGCTTCTTTTCCACCCACAAATGGTAGGCCTCGATCACCTTGCGCTCTTCGTCGGCGACCAGGTCGACGCTCAGATCGTATTTCGCCTTGAATTTGTCGTGTTTCTTGACGCTGTCCGGCGACAGCCCGATGACGGCGGCGCCGGCCTTTTCGAACTCCGGCTTCAACTGCGAAAAACCGATCGCCTCGTTGGTGCAGCTTGTGGTGTCGTCCTGTGGGTAGAAATAGAGTACGATGGGCTTTCCCAGCAGTGCGGCGAGATTGAGTGAACCGCCGCCGTCGCGCGGAAGATCGAATTGCGGCGCAACATCGCCCACGTCGAGGTCAGCCATACCGATGCCCTTGTTTGAGGTTACGCGCCAGGCTGCATCGATATAATGTCGAGCGGGGATTCGTCCACGATCGAATTCGTTTCAACGGAAGATTGCGTGGATCAGGAGCTACCGCAGCACGAGAAGATCAGGTTCAGGCGTGACGAGATCACCGACCTGGGAACCTTTCCGTCCGCATGCCGCGTCCCGCCGCTCGGCCAGGCTTCGATCGGTCGCGGCGTCCGTTTGGTGGCGCGGCTGTTTGCCGGCCTTGTCGCCCTTGTGCTGCTGGCTGCTGCCGGCGTCTATGCGATCGGCGTATCCGGCTTCGGCTCGGAGCGGCTTCGCGTGGAAGCCGAAACGGCAATCGAGAAATTGGCCGGCTTCGATGTCGACGTTGCCGTCGGGCCGGCACGGCTGACGCTTGACGGGTCGAGCTTCATTGCGCTGCAGGTCAGCGACGTCAGCCTCAACACCGCCGACGGAAAACCGATGGCCGATGCCGGCCGGGTCCGCTTCGGCATCCGGCTGATCCCGCTGCTTTCGGGCGAGGTGCGGCTGACCAGTGCCCGGATTTCCGACGCGCACATCGTCATGGCGGCGATGCCGTCCGGCGGCGACTGGACGGCCGGGCTGCGCAATCAGGACGGCCTCATCGATCCGGAAAAACTTTCCGCCGCCGTCTTCGCCAATCTCAACCGCGCGCTCGATGCGGTGCGCGAGGATTCGATGCGCCAGATCGATCTGCGCAATATCGAACTGGCACTGCCCGAGACCGGATCGGTCAAGTCGGTCACCATCGCCGACGCCTCCGTCTCGCAGTCGGGACCGGGAAGCATGGAGTTTTCATCCGACGCGGATGTCGACGGCAGGGCGCTTACCATCGCCGCTTCCGCCACCCGCGATCCGGCGACGCGACGCATCACCACGCTGGACGCCAGTATCCAGGCGGCGGATGCCGACACTGCGGCAGCAGGTGGCAAATTGGGCGCGATCGCCTTGAAGCTGGCGGGGTCGGAAGGGACCGGCGACAACGGCTCGCGGCTAATCGTTGGCCTGTCGCTGACCGGATCGGTGCTCGATCTCGGTTCGCGCGGCCTGCTTCCGGCCGACATCGATCTCGATGCAACGCTCGTCGCCGGATCGAACAAGATCCAGGTCGACAGTTTGCTGGTGAAAACCGGCCGCTCGACCTTCGATTTCGCCGGTTCGATCGGGCCGAAGCCGGTTACAGGCACAGCGGGCGAGGAGCCATCCTATCGTTACGACCTGACCAGCGACGGTTCGACCCTGGCGCCTTCGGATTCGCCGGAGCCGGCACTCGGCTTCATTGCCCGTATCGCCGGCGTCTACCAGCCGACGAGCCAAAAGCTGGTCGCCGAGCAGATCGGCGTCCGGTCCGGACCGGGCAGCGAAGTGCTGGGCACGGCTTCGGTTTCATTCGTCGCCAACCAGGCGCCGGGCATATCGGTCGCGCTCAATGTCCACGACATGCCGGTCTCGCACGTCAAGCAATTATGGCCATGGTTTTCGGCGCGCAATGCCAGGCTGTGGGTGCTTAAGAACCTGTTCGGCGGCCGCGTCGTCGATGGCAGCCTGCAATTCCAGGTCGTACCCGGACGGCTCGGCAACGGCGTGCCGCTTTCCGCCGATGAAGTGTTCGGCCGATTCCAGGTCGAAGGATCGCGTTTCGACACGGCCGGCCGCATTCCGCCGATCCGCGATGCCGTCGGTGTCGTCGGTTTCCACGGCAATGACGTCGACGTAGCACTGTCCTCGGGCAGCGTCTATATGCCGAGCGGCCGCACGGTGGCGGCAAGCAACGGCACGCTCACCGTCAAGGCGGCGAACCATCCGCCGGTGATCGGCGCGCTCGATATCGATGTCGTCGGCGAGGCGCCGGCAATCGCCGAGCTGGCATCCTTTGACCCGATCAACGCCATGCGCCATGTCGGCCTGCTGCCGGACGACCTGTCCGGCACGGTGACCGGCCACGTCAAGGCCGATATTCCGCTGCAGTCCGGCGTCGACTCCTCCAAACTCGATTGGCTGGTGGCGCTCGACTACAAGGATCTGTCGCTGGGCAAGCCTTTCGAGGGCCAGACGGTCAGCCATGCCGACGGCTCGATCACCGTCGCGCCCGACAGGGCGGTGATCTCGGCCAGGGCACTGCTCAACGGCATTCCGGCCGAGCTCGACCTGATTGAGCCGCTCAGGGATGGCGGCCCGCCGCGCAGTCGCAAAGTAGCGCTGGTGCTCGACGACAAGACGCGCGCCACCGCCATGCCTGGCCTGTCGACGCTGCTTTCCGGAACCATCAAGGTGGCGATCGACAAGAGCGGCACCGGCAACCAGAACGTGTCGGCCGACCTGACCAATGCCAGGCTGGACATTCCGTGGGCCGGCTGGAGCAAGGGTCCCGGCATTCCCGCCAAGGTCGTCTTCGCCATGGCGAAGACCGGCGACACCACGACGCTGTCCAATTTCGAACTCGACGGCAAGACCTTCTCCATCGATGGCAGCGCGGTGCTGGTCAACGGCGCCTTGTCCTCGGCCCGGTTCAGCAAGGTCACGTTGAACAGGGGCGACGACGTCGCCGTCTCGGTGAAGCGGTCAGGCAAGGCCTATGCGGTCGAGGTTAGCGGCAGCGCGCTGGACGCACGCTCGCTGATCAAGCAATTCACGTCCGATGTCGATACCGCCACCAAGACCACCGGCGTCGATGCGATCTCGGTCAGCGCCGACGTCAGCTCCCTGACCGGCTTTCACGACGAGGTGCTGTCCAGTCTGAAGCTCGACTATAGCGCCGCCGGCTCCCGGGTGAACGGGCTCAAGGTGAGCGCCACGGCAAGTTCGGGAGCCGCGATCACCGTCAGCAACACGACCGGCGGCGGCCTGCGCACGCTCAACATGAAGTCGGCCGACGCCGGCGCCATACTGCGCTTCCTCAACATCTACGAGCATATGGAAGGCGGCTCGATCACGCTGGCGCTCAGTGGGGCCGGCGACGGTCCGATGAAAGGCCAGGTCGACGCCAAGGACTTCTTTATCGTCAACGAGCCGAAGCTCGCCTCGATCGTATCGACGACGCCGGCCGGCGACAGCCGAAGCCTCAACGAGGCGGTCAAAGGCAATCTCGACACGTCGAGGGTGAAGTTCGAGCGCGGCTTCAGCGAGATCGACAAAGGCAGCGGCTATCTCAAGCTGCGCAACGGCGTGCTGCGCGGCTCGCGTATCGGCACCACCTTCCAGGGCACGCTCTACGACCAGAATAACAACATGGACATGACCGGCACGTTCATGCCGGCCTACGGCGTAAACCGCATTTTCGGCGAACTGCCGCTGATCGGCGCGCTGCTCGGCAACGGCCGCGATCGCGGCCTGATCGGCGTCACCTACAGGCTCAGGGGCAACGCCAACAAGCCAATCCTCGACGTCAATCCGCTATCGGTAATCGCGCCCGGGATATTCCGGTCGATCTTCGAGTATCGCTGAGGCGGGCGGGGGCTTGGCATAGAGCCGCTCAGCAGTGTTCCTCTGCGCCCCCCTCCGTCCTACCGGCATCGAGGGGCTCTAAACCTCAGACGCTCAAACCGGCCGCACCAGAACGTGCTTCTTCTTGCCGAGCGACAGTTTTGCGACGTTTTCCGGGCCAAGATCCTGCAGCGTCACCATCCGTCGGTCGTCTGACACCGGCTGGTCGTTGAGGCGCACGGCGCCGCCCTGGATATGCCGCCGTGCCTCGCCGTTGGACCCAGCCAGCCCAGCGGTGACGAACAGCGACAATATGCCGACGCCGGCTTCAAGATCGGCCCTGCCCACCTCGACGGTTGGCAGTGTTTCGGCGAGCGCCCCTTCTTCGAACGTCTTACGCGCCGTTTCGCTGGCCTCCTCCGCCGCCTCGCGGCCATGCAGCATGGCGGTGATTTCGGTGGCGAGAATCTTCTTGGCTTCGTTGATCTCCGAGCCGCCGAGCCGTTCGAGGCGCGCGACCTCGGCGAGCGGCAGGGTCGTGTAGAGCTTCAGGAAGCGGCCGACATCGGCATCTTCGGTGTTGCGCCAATATTGCCAGAACTCGTAGGGGCTCAACATCTCCGCATCGAGCCAGACCGCGCCCGAGGCCGACTTGCCCATCTTGGCGCCGGAGGAGGTGGTGAGCAGCGGCGTCGTTAGCGCATAGAGCTGCGCGCCTTCCATGCGATGGCCGAGATCGATGCCGTTGACGATGTTGCCCCACTGGTCGGAGCCACCCATCTGCAGCCGGCAGCCGAGGCGCTTGTAGAGCTCGACGAAGTCGTAGGCCTGCAGGATCATGTAGTTGAACTCGAGGAACGACAACGACTGCTCGCGATCCAGCCGGAGCTTCACCGAATCGAAGGCCAGCATGCGGTTGACCGAAAAATGCCGGCCGACATCGCGCAGGAAATTGACGTAGTTGATGTCCATCAGCCAGTCGGCATTGTTGATCATGACGGCGTCGTTGGGGCCGCTGCCAAATTTGAGGTAGGGCGTGAAGTTGCGGCGGATGCCGGCGAGATTGTCGTCGATGTCCTGCGGCGTCAAAAGCTTGCGCGCCTCGTCCTTGAACGACGGATCGCCGATCATCGAGGTGCCGCCGCCCATCACCGCGATCGGCCGGTGGCCGGTCTGCTGCAGCCAGTAAAGCATCATGATCTGGATCAGCGACCCGGCATGCAGGCTCCTCGCGGTGGCGTCGAAGCCGATATAGGCGCTCACCGTTTCCGTGGCGAAAAGCTGGTCGAGGCCGGCATCGTCCGAGGTCTGGTGGATGAAACCGCGCTCGCTCATGGTGCGCAGGAAATCGGATTTGAAGGCGGACATTTTCTTTCCCGAAAAGCTTCCGGCCGAACGCGGCTCGGCTATGCATGAAGGCGGGCGTTTAGCACTCAAGCGCGATCAGCAAAAGTGGAATCCGGTTTTGGCGCGCCCTCTTCCCTTCTCCCACAACAAGGGGAGAAGCGAGAGCCGCACGTCGCGAGACAACCAGCTCTCCCTGGAACGGTAACGTGAGAGGCAATCCAAACCTGAAGCGATTGCCCTTCGCTTCCGGCGCGGCCTGCTTGCGTCATTGTTTCGGCTGGCGTAATGAGGCGCCGCGCCAGCGGGACTCTTCCTCTGGACCGCGCGGCATCGATCGAATGCCATATCCTGTGACAGAGTCGAGATGCCGGAGATATCCATCGTCATTCCTTGCCGGAACGAGGCGGCGAACCTGCCGCTTCTGCTCGACGAGATCGGCATTGCCATGGCCGGGCGGGACTTCGAAGTCATTGTCGTCGACGATGGCTCGACAGACGATACGCCTTCGGTGCTTGCCGCAGAAGCAGCGCTTCGCCGGTTTCCGCTGCGCCATCTCAGGCATGAAAAATCCGCCGGACAGTCGCTCTCGGTGCGATCGGGCGCCTGGGCGGCGCGCGGCGATATCGTCGCCACCGTCGATGGCGACGGCCAGAACGATCCCGGCTATCTTCCAGTGTTGATCGACGCGCTCCGGCAGGCTGGTCCCGAAGTCGGGGCCGCGCAGGGACAGCGTCTGAAGCGCCGAGACAGCAAGATCAAGCAGCTGGCATCGCGGTTCGCCAATGGGCTGAGAAAAGCCATCCTGCACGACGAGACGCGGGATACCGGCTGCGGCCTCAAGGCGATCCACACCGATATTTTGAGGAAATTGCCGTTCTTCGACGGCACCCACCGCTTTGTTCCAGCACTGGTCATCCAGGAGGGCTACCGCGTCGTCCATTGCGACGTCGTCGATCGCTCCCGCCGTCACGGCAAATCGAATTACGGCATCTTCGATCGCGGCCTGCAGGGCGTGCTCGATCTTGCCGGCGTCTGGTGGCTGCGCCGCAGGCGCCGCAGAATGCCCAAAGTAGAGGAAATCAGGCATGGGTAACGTGCTTCAGGAATTGGCGACCTGGCTTCACGATGTTTTCGTCAAGCAATTCGATGCCTGGGTTCTGCTCGGCTTCGTCGCCCAGTTCTTCTTCACCATGCGTTTTCTGGTGCAGTGGGTGGCGTCGGAAAAGGCCAAGCGCAGCGTCGTGCCGATCGCGTTCTGGTTCTTTTCGCTGTTCGGCGGCGGCCTGCTGCTGGTCTACGCCATCCAGCGTCAGGATCCGGTGTTCATCGCCGGTCAGGCCATGGGCCTGTTGATCTATATCCGCAATCTCTGGCTGATCGCCAACGAGCGCAAGGCGGCGATGACCAAGGTCGATTGAGCCCGCGACCGCCCTGGAACCGGTCGAGCAAGCAATCCAGATTACTTGCCGTCCAGCCCGCCGTAGGACCTTACCAGCTGGACCATGTCGGCCGAGTTGGCAGTCTCGCTCTCGAGCCCCTCGGCGACACCGACGCGGTCGGCAGCCGGGCGGTTCTGGCTGACTTTCCATTTGCCGCTGATTTCGGTGATGGCGATCTCCAGGCCGACAATGCCCTTGATCTGCGACTGAATGAAGGGCGCCGGCGCGTCGGTCACCGCCCATGGCGCCGAGCGGCTGCCCTCCTGCGACATCGTCAGATCGGAAATCTGCTTGGACAGCCAATCCTGGTCTTCGATCACCGTGACGATGCCGCGCACCTGGACGATGGCGTAGTTCCAGGTCGGTACCACCTTGCCGGTTTCACGCTTGGTCTCATACCACGACGGCGTCACATAGGCATCGGCGCCCTGGAAGACGACCAGCACCGGCGCCAGGGGATTGTCGGCCAAAAGCCGCCATTGCGGATTGGCCTTGGCCAAATGGGCGCGCAGCCTGCCGTTCGGCGGCACATCCGCGTCTAGAAGGAAGGGAATTGCGTTGGCAACCGGCCCCTCGGCGCCGTTCGACACCAGCAGGCCAAGCGGATGCGCACGGATCAGCCCGTGCAGGACGTCCTGCCGTGTTTCCTGGAAGTGAGGCGGTTGGTACATCGCCGACTATCTCAGCCGTTTCGGCCGTGGATCGGACAGTTCCCCGGCCAGCCGGCGATCGAGATAGTCCGCGCATTCCTCGATCAGAAGCTCGGCATGGTTGGCAAAGAAATGGTTGGCGCCGGGCAAGGTCTTCTGGGTGATGGTAATGCCCTTTTGCGTGTGCAGCTTGTCGACCAGGCCCTGCACGTCCTTGGGCGGCGCGACCTTGTCGGCATCGCCATGGATGATCAGGCCGGACGACGGGCATGGCGCCAGGAACGAGAAATCATAGGTATTGGGCTGGGGCGCGACCGAGATAAAGCCCTCGATCTCCGGCCGGCGCATCAGAAGCTGCATGCCGATCCACGAGCCGAACGAATAGCCGGCAACCCAGCAACTCTTGGAATCCGGATGCAGCGACTGCACCCAGTCGAGCGCCGCGGCGGCGTCGGACAACTCGCCGGTGCCGTGGTCGAACTCGCCCTGGCTGCGGCCGATGCCGCGGAAATTGAAGCGCAGCGTGGTGAAATTGCGCTTCTGGAACATGTAGAAGAGGTCGTAGACGATCTTGTTGTTCATCGTCCCGCCGAACTGGGGGTGCGGGTGCAGGACGATGGCAATCGGCGCGCTCTTTTCCTTCGAGGGCTGATAGCGACCCTCCAGACGGCCGGCGGGACCGGTGAAAATGACCTCAGGCATGAAATACTCCACTTGGTATAAATTGCGCGGCGCCCGGAACAACTCTTCCTCTGGCCCCAGTCTTCCCTAGGCCCCAGTCTTTCCTAGGCCTTGACGCAGGGCGAGCGTCTTTCTAGAAGCTAGTTTAGAATTGTTCAAAACTGGGCGGCCAAAAGCTGTGGCTCGGCCACCCGCGCCGCAAGCCGCGTAAATAGGACGTCTTGCCTTGCAATTTCAAGGAAATAACGCGCTATCTTCGCGGAACGGCTTTTGAAGGGACCTGTTGGACGGAAATGGCCGGAGCACGCGCCTATCTCGACTACAACGCCAGCGTGCCGCTGCTTGCCTCGGCGCGCGCGGCCGTGGTCGCTGCGCTCGACATCGCCGCCAACCCGTCCTCGGTCCATGCCGAGGGCCGCGCGGCGCGGCGGCTGATCGAAGACGCCAGGCGCGACGTGGCGCGACTGGTCAGCGCCAAGGCCGAGCATGTCGTATTCACCTCCGGCGCGACGGAAGCGGCCTCGACGCTGCTGACGCCGGACTGGCAGATGGGGCGCGGCGCCGTCCGCATGAGCCGGCTTTACGTGTCCGAGGCTGACCATCCCTGCCTACTGAATGGCGGGCGCTTCCCCGCGGGGCAGGTAACGCGGATCGGCGTCGATGCCGACGGCATCATCAGGCTCGACACCTTGGCGTCAGCAGTTAGTGCGCATGACAAGGCTGACGGTTTGCCGCTGGTGACCATCCACGCCGCCAACAACGAGACCGGCGTGATCCAGCCGATTGGCCGCATTGCCGAAATCGTCAAGGCGGCGGGTGGCATCCTGGTTGTCGATGCGGTGCAGGCGGCCGGCCGCATTCCGCTCGATATGTCAGCGGGTTACGCAGATTATCTGATTATCTCCTCGCACAAGATCGGCGGCCCCAAGGGCGTCGGCGCCATTGTCGCGGGGTCGGACCTGATGATGCCAAAGCCGCTGGTCAGCGGCGGCGGCCAGGAAAAGGGCCACCGCGGCGGCACCGAAAACCTGGCGGCGATTGCCGGGTTTGGCGCGGCGGCGCGCGAGGCGCTCGCCGGGTTGCAAACGATCGATGCGGTGCGGCAGCGCCGCGACGAAGTCGAGGCGATCGTGAAAACGCAGGTGCCAGACGCCGAAATCTTCGGGACCGGCGCTCCGAGGCTTGCCAACACCACGTTCTTCGCTATTCCCGGCATCAAGGCCGAGACAGCGCAGATCGCTTTCGACCTGGCCGGTGTGGCGCTGTCGGCCGGATCGGCCTGTTCGTCGGGCAAAGTCGGGCCGAGTCACGTGCTGAAAGCCATGGGTTACGGTGACCGTCTTGGCGCGTTGCGCGTGTCCATCGGTCACGCGACCAGCGCTGAAGATATCGAGCTGTTTCGTTCGGCGCTGGCGACAATCGCCGCGCGGCGGGCAAACAGGGAAAAGGCCGCCTGAGCGCGGCAACGGAAAATTTGGGCCTTGCGGCCTGGTAGAGCCGTGCGTTCGAATTTGGCCGGGTGAATTTCCGGCATGAACGCACTATATGAAACTTACGCCGCCTCGGGTGCCTGACGGGCTCTCATTCGCGGTGCCATAGTTTGAAAACTGCCGGGCCTTGACCCCGGCGTGGATGGAGAACGCTGATGCCTGCTGTGCAGGAGACGATCGATCGGGTCCGAAAGATCGACGTCGACCAGTATAAATACGGATTCCAGACCGAAATCGCGATGGACAAGGCCCCAAAGGGCCTGAGCGAAGACATTATCCGCTTCATTTCGGCGAAGAAGGACGAGCCGTCCTGGATGCTGGAATGGCGTCTGGAAGCCTATCGCCGCTGGGTGACGCTGGACGAGCCGAAGTGGGCACGCGTCCATTATCCGAAGATCGATTTCCAGGACCTCTACTACTATGCGGCGCCCAAGAGCACGCCGGGACCGACCTCGCTGAGCGACGTCGATCCCGAACTGCTGAAGGTCTACGAAAAGCTCGGCATTCCGCTCAGGGAACAGGAAATCCTCGCCGGCGTGCAGAAGACCGATGCCTCGGAGCTCGAGGAAGCCAGCGACAACGTATACAAGTCGGGCCGCGTCGCGGTCGACGCGGTGTTCGATTCGGTCTCCGTCGTCACCACCTTCAAGAAGGAGCTGGCGCAGGCCGGCGTCATCTTCTGCTCGATCTCGGAAGCGATCCGCGAGCATCCGGAGCTGGTGAAGAAATATCTCGGCTCGGTCGTGCCGACCTCCGACAATTTCTACGCAACGCTGAATTCGGCCGTGTTCACCGACGGCTCCTTCGTCTTCGTGCCCAAGGGCGTGCGCTGCCCGATGGAACTGTCGACCTATTTCCGCATGAACGAGAAGAACACCGGCCAGTTCGAGCGCACGTTGATCATCGCCGAGGAGGGGGCTTACGTCTCCTATCTCGAAGGCTGCACGGCGCCGCAGCGCGACGAGAACCAGCTTCATGCCGCGGTGGTCGAGCTGATCGCGCTCGACGATGCCGAGATCAAATATTCGACGGTGCAGAACTGGTATCCCGGCGACGCCGAAGGCAAGGGCGGCATCTATAATTTCGTCACCAAGCGCGGCGACTGCCGTGGCCATCGTTCGAAGATTTCGTGGACGCAGGTCGAGACCGGCTCCGCCATCACCTGGAAATATCCGAGCTGCATCCTGCGCGGCGACGATTCCAGCGGCGAGTTCTATTCGATCGCCGTCTCGAACGGCTACCAGCAGGTCGATAGCGGCACCAAGATGATCCATCTCGGCAGGAACACATCGAGCCGCATCATCTCCAAGGGCATTGCCGCCGGCTTCTCGCAGAACACCTATCGCGGCCAGGTCTCGGCACACCGCAAGGCGACCAACGCCCGCAACTTCACCAACTGCGACTCCCTGCTGATCGGCGATCAGTGCGGCGCACACACTGTGCCCTACATGGAAGCCAAGAATTCGACGGCGCAGTTCGAGCACGAGGCCACCACCTCGAAGATTTCCGAGGACCAGAAATTCTACGTCATGCAGCGCGGCATCCCCGAAGAAGAGGCGATCGCGCTGATCGTCAACGGCTTCGTCAAGGACGTCATCCAGCAACTGCCGATGGAGTTCGCGGTCGAAGCGCAGAAGCTGATCGGGATTAGCCTCGAGGGCTCGGTCGGCTGACCGGATAAAGAATTTTCAGGAAAGAAAAAATGCTTGAGATCAAAAACCTCCATGCCCGTATCGTTGATGACGGCACCGAGATCATTCGCGGCCTGAACCTGACGGTCAGGGCCGGTGAGGTCGCCGCCATCATGGGTCCGAACGGCTCGGGAAAATCGACGCTGTCCTATATCCTCGCCGGCCGCGAGGACTATGAGGTCACTGAGGGCGACATCCTCTACAACGGCCAGTCGATCCTCGAAATGGATCCGGCCGAGCGCGCAACCGCCGGCATTTTCCTCGCGTTCCAGTATCCGATGGAGATACCGGGCGTGGCGACGATGGAATTCCTGAAAGTGGCGATGAACGAGCAGCGCAAGGCGCGCGGCCAGGAACCGCTAAAAATCCCGGAATTCCTGAAGCGCGTGAAGGAAGCGGCGGCCTCGCTCAACATGGACATGACGATGCTGAAACGGCCGCTCAATGTCGGCTTTTCCGGCGGCGAGAAGAAGCGCGCCGAGATCCTGCAGATGAAGCTGCTCGAGCCGAAACTGTGCGTGCTCGACGAGACCGATTCCGGCCTCGACATCGACGCGCTGAAGATCGTCGCGGACGGCGTCAACACGCTGCGCTCGCCGGACCGGGCCATCGTCGTCATCACCCACTACCAGCGCCTGCTCCAATACATCGTGCCTGATACGGTGCACGTGCTCTACAGGGGTCAGGTGATCAAGTCGGGCGACAAGTCGCTGGCGCTCGACCTCGAGGCCAATGGCTATGCCGGCGTGATCGGGCAAGCCGCGTGAGATGCCAGCAGGCCCGGAAGGCAAGCCAAACAAGGCGATACTGATGAATATGCACGCGACACCCCAGCGAACATTGGCCGAAACGGCGCTGATCGACGCCTTCGGCGAGCGGCTGTCGCTGCTGCCCGGCGACGGCGCGGTGATGCTGAAACGCGACGACGCCATCGAGGCGATCAAGAGCGGCCTGCCGACGCGGCGCATTGAATCCTGGCATTATACGGACCTGCGCCGGCTGCTGACCTCGGTGCCGGACTTCGATCCGGCAGCGGTCGCGAAAGCCATTGCGCCGATCGTCGAAGGCTCCAGCGTTTTGCCGGTGCTGAACGGCGTTTCGAGCGCGAAATGGGCTGCTGTCGAGGGCGTCACGGTACAGCGCCTATCGGAGAAGCTGACCGACGGCAGCATCGCCCCGGGGCTGGATTCCTATGGCAGCGACGATGCCATCGGCGCGCTGAACACTGCCTTTGTCGCCGACGGCTATTTCATCGATATCGCTGACGGTGCCCAACTGGATAAGCCGCTCGAATTGCAGAATTTGCAGGCCGGTGGACAGACGCATGTACGGCTGGCCATCCGTGTCGGTGCCGGCGCCAACGCTGTCATCGTCGAACGCCAGGCAGGCGAGGGGGCGGCACTGGTCAGCTCGGTCAGCCAGCTGCTGCTTGGCGAAGGCGCCGAAGTGACATGGCTGGTCGTGCAGGAGCAGCCGGATACGGCGACGCATCTCGCCCAGTTCAAGGCGCATCTCGGCAAGAATTCGAAACTGACGCTGTTCGTCATGAATGCCGGCGGCAAGCTGGTGCGCCAGGAGGTCGTTGTGAAGACGACCGGCGAGGGCGCCGACTTCACGTTGCGCGGCATCAATCTGCTCGCCGGCGACACCCATACGGACGTCACCATGGTGCTCGACCACGCGGTGCCGCATACCGCCTCGACCGAAGTCATCCGCAACGTGGTGACCGGCAGAGCGCGCGGCGTCTTCCAGGGCCGCATCAACGTCCACCAATATGCGCAGAAGACCAACGCCAAGATGGCCTGCAATACGCTGCTTCTGTCGGACGACGGCGAGTTCTCAACCAAGCCGGAGCTCGAAATCTTTGCCGACGACGTCGTCTGCGGCCATGGCGCGACCGTTACCGAGATCGACCACAGCCATTTGTTCTACCTGATGGCGCGCGGCATCGACGAGAAGACCGCGCGCGGCTTGCTGGTCAAGGCCTTCGTCGCCGAAGTGATCGAGGAACTGGACGACGAGGCCATCGTCGAGGCGCTGGAGGCGAGGCTCGACAACTGGTTCGTGGCGCACGGGTAGAGCGCTTCTTCCTTCTCCCCTTTTGTGGGAGAAGGTGGATCGGCGCGCAGCGCCGAGACGGATTAGGGGTGCTGGACGGAATGAGGCGGTGCCTCGAGAGAGCTTGTAATGGACCAGAAAGTCGAAAACATCCCCTACGACGTCGAGGCGATCCGTCGCGATTTCCCGATCCTGTCGCGGCAAGTCTACGGCAAACCGCTGGTCTATCTCGACAATGGCGCCTCGGCGCAGAAGCCGCAGGCCGTGCTCGACGCTATCCAGCACGCCTATTCCCAGGAATATGCCAACGTCCATCGCGGCCTGCATTTCCTGTCGAATGCCGCGACCGACGCTTATGAGAAGGCTCGCGAGACGGTGCGCCGTTTCCTCAACGCGCCAAGCACCGACAACATCGTCTTCACCTCGAACACCACGGCGGCGATCAACACGGTCGCCTATGGCTTCGGCATGCCCAATATCGGCGAAGGCGACGAGATCGTGCTGTCGATCATGGAGCATCATTCCAACATTGTGCCGTGGCATTTCATCCGCGAGCGGCAGGGCGCCAAGCTGGTCTGGGTGCCGGTCGATGATCTCGGCGTTTTCCACATCGAGGAATTCGAAAAGCGGCTGACAGACCGGACAAAGCTGGTTGCCATCACCCATATGTCGAATGCGCTGGGCACGGTGACGCCGATCAAGGAGATCGTGCGCATCGCGCACGCCCGCGGCATTCCGGTGCTGGTCGACGGCAGCCAGAGCGCCGTGCATATGCCGATCGACGTGCAGGATCTCGACTGCGATTTCTTCGTCTTCACCGGCCACAAGGTCTATGGCCCGTCGGGCATCGGCGTGCTCTACGGCAAGAAGGATATGCTGGAGCGGATGCGCCCGTTCATGGGCGGCGGCGAGATGATCGAGGAGGTGACGCAAGACATCGTCACCTACAACGATCCGCCGCACCGTTTCGAGGCCGGCACGCCGCCGATCGTGCAGGCGATCGGGCTTGGTGCTGCGCTGGAATACATGGAAAAGATCGGCCGCGAGCGCATCGCCGCGCATGAGGCCGATCTGAAGGATTATGCGCATCAAAAACTGCGCGCCATCAATTCGCTGCGCATCTTCGGCGATGCGCCGGGCAAGGGCGCCATCATCTCGTTCGAGCTGCAGGGCATCCACGCGCATGATGTGTCGATGGTCATCGACCGGCAGGGCGTGGCGGTCCGCGCCGGCACGCATTGCGCCCAGCCGCTGTTGAAACGCTTCGGCGTAACATCCACATGCAGGGCGTCGTTCGGCATGTATAATACCAGGGCCGAAGTCGATGCTTTGGCCGATGCGCTGGAAAAGGCGCGAAAGTTCTTCGGGTGACGATCATGGATGATGCCAGCCACACCGCCGAGACCGCTTCGGAAACGACGACCAATGCGGCGGTTTCCGGATCAACGATTCCCGCCGACGAACTGGCGCGGCTGACCGACGACATCGTCTCGGCGCTGAAGACGGTCTATGACCCCGAAATCCCGGCCGACATCTACGAACTCGGCCTCGTCTACAAGATCGACATCGAGGACGACCGCTCGGTCAAGATCGACATGACGCTGACCGCGCCGGGCTGCCCGGTGGCCGGCGAAATGCCGGGCTGGGTCGAAAACGCCGTCGGCGCCGTCGAAGGCGTTTCCGGCGTCGAGGTCAACATGACCTTCGATCCGCCCTGGTCGCCCGACCGCATGTCGGAAGAGGCGCAGGTCGCGGTTGGGTGGTACTAGCATCCGACCAGCCAGAGGCTGGCGCACTTGCGCCGGGTACAAAACTTCACCATTTTAGGTGAGGAATCATTCGGCAGGCCTTGAGCCTGCGCGCAATGGAGAAGGAAAAAATGGGACGCTTCGCCGTCATCACGATGACCGAAAAGGCCGCCGACCGGGTGCGCGAGATCGTTGCGACCCGTGAGAATGCGCATGGCATTCGCCTTGGCATCAGGAAGGGCGGCTGCGCCGGCATGGAATATACGGTCGATCTGGTGACCGAACCCAACACCAAGGACGACCATATCGAGCGCGATGGCGCCCACGTCTATGTCGCGCCCGAGGCAGCGCTTTTCCTGTTCGGCACCGAGATGGATTTCGAGCAGACGACGTTGCGCACCGGCTTCACCTTCAAGAACCCGAACCAGAGCTCGGCCTGCGGCTGCGGCGAATCGGTCGAGCTGAACCCGGCCGATCTGAAGGCACTGGCCGAAGCGCGCGCTTCGGCCTGAGGCTTTTCCTTCTCCCCGTTCACGGGGAGAAGGTGGCCCGAAGGGCCCGATGAGGGGCAGAACCAGCCTCCGCGATGTTTGCGCCGCCCCCCATCTGCCTGCCGGCATCTTCTCCCTGTAAACGGCAGGGGAATCGCATATGGCGATTTTGGGGTTGAGTTTAGGCTGAGAAAGGATT
>NZ_SUEG01000115.1 GCF_005063415.1 Mesorhizobium sp. | reverse complement strand
ACCACATCGCGACGCCTGCCGCGACGAGCAACAGCGCAAGCGCGATCGCTGCGGTCGCATAGGGATGGCGCCTGGGAAAGCCGAGCAGACCGGCCTTTCGTTGCGAGGCATTGCCGTCGGGCCTTTCCTGCCGGGGCTCTGCCGGTCGCCCATGAGATTCTCGAACCGGGGCCGGTTGCTCCCGGGTTTCATTTACAGGCTCGACGTCTTGTTCGAGGCTTTGAGGCTTCGTGTCCAACGGAATTGCTTTCAAGACTGATATTGCAGCCGCCAGAGCGCACGCAAAGCCAAACGGCAAGCTTCCGCAAAAGTTCCTGCCCGGACAGGTTCGGTTAACGGATCGACATCGAATCCACCGGCGCGCGCGTTTGGGATTCGAGCGCCGCTTCACCGGCCAGATTGTCCGTACGCCTCATGTTGCGGCGGTCTGGCCTTGTCAGCGCTCCACGGCGCGATAATTGCTCATGTAGGCGTGGGCGAATTCACCTGTCGACAGGAGCCGATCATGAAACATCAAACACTCGACCAACTGCAGGCCGTCGCGGAAGTTGAGTCCTTCGCGGCGTATCCGGCGATGACTCGAAACCAACGGATTGAACGTTGGGCGGAACTTCTCGAACAAAACCCGACGCGATGCCTTGGGGCGCTTCCAGGCACCGAATACATGAACAGGGAAGCGCGCGACAGATCGCGTGGCGCTGGGACGCCGCTCACTGTCGCGTTCGAGGATCCGGTTCTGCGTGCCATGGGCCTCAACGATGATACCTATGGTGAGGCAAAGCGCTTCTTCGAACTGAGCGACCGGCAGTTGCACCAAATCGTCTGCCATTGCCATGTTGGCGCTACGATGCAAGCGAGATGGGCCGCTGCCAGGGTGCGCGGGATAGTTCGCGGCAACAGATTTGTTGCCTGGATGAAGGGCTTGCTCGTGCATTGACGCGGTACGAGGAACGGCGGAACACGCGTTCTTTCCGCGCCGTGGAGAGCGCTTCCGAACTTGGAAGGGCTCGTGGCCCGTCAGGCCGCGCAGATTGTGAAACTCCTCGACGCTTGGCTGCGCCTTGTCGCGGCCATGCGTCCGTTTTTGATGTGAGAATTTGAGTTGGCCCGCCGCAAGTGAGAGCCTTCGTCCGACTGGCGTTCGAGCGCAGTCCAGGCAGGTGCGATCTGGCTAAGGATGGACCCGCGATCCTTTGACGTGGCTAGCGATCGATTTCTCCGAACACGATGTCGAGCGAGCCGATGATCGCGGCAACATCGGCGATCATATGGCCTCGGGATAGGAAATCCATCGCTTGCAGGTGGGCGAAGGAAGGTGCGCGGATCTTGCATCGGTAGGGAACGTTGCCTCCGTCCGACACGAGGTAGACGCCGAACTCACCCTTCGGCGCCTCGACGGCGGCATAGACTTCACCGCTCGGCACGCGAATGCCTTCGGTATAAAGTTTGAAGTGGTGGATCGTCGCTTCCATCGAGCGCTTCATCATGGCACGCGGCGGCGGCGTGATCTTGCGGTTCGGGATCGCGACCGGGCCCTGACCTTCGGACGAGCGCAACTTTTCCAGACATTGCCGCATGATCCGGACCGACTGGCGCATTTCCTCCATGCGTACGAGATAGCGGTCGTAGCAGTCGCCATGCTTGCCGACCGGGATATCGAAGTCCATCTCCGAATAGCATTCGTATGGCTGCGCCTTGCGCAGATCCCAGGAGGCGCCCGATCCGCGCACCATCACGCCGGAAAAGCCCCAGGCCCAGGCATCATCGAGGCCGATCACGCCGACATCGACATTGCGCTGCTTGAAAATGCGATTCTCGGTCAACAGCTCTTCGAGATTGTCGCAGACCTTGAGGAACGGATCGCAGAACTTCCAGATGTCGTCGAGGAGTTCCGGCGGCAGATCCTGATGCAGGCCGCCGACCCTGAAATAATTCGCGTGCATGCGGGCACCGGACGCGCGCTCATAAAAGACCATCAGCTTCTCGCGTTCGGCGAAACCCCAGAGCGGTGGCGTCAGCGCGCCGATGTCCATGGCTTGCGTGGTGACGTTGAGGAGGTGCGATAACAGCCGGCCGATTTCGCAGAAAAGCACGCGGATGAGCTGTCCGCGTTTCGGAACCGATATTTCAAGGAGCTTCTCGGCGGCGAGACAGAATGCGTG
This sequence comes from Mesorhizobium sp., assembly GCF_005063415.1. GTDB lineage: Bacteria > Pseudomonadota > Alphaproteobacteria > Rhizobiales > Rhizobiaceae > Mesorhizobium. The sequence continues at coordinate 14,075 of NZ_SUEG01000115.1, read as the reverse complement.
CTCCTGGTTCATCGGCGCGACGTAGTCGAGCCGGTCGAAATAGGGCAAGGCCTGCAAGTAGTTCTTGTACTCGATGAGCTTTTCGGTGCCGCGATGCAGCAGGCCGATGTGGGGATCGGCGCGTTCTACGATCTCGCCGTCGAGTTCGAGCACCAGCCGCAGGACGCCGTGAGCGGAGGGATGTTGTGGCCCGAAATTGATGGTGAAGTTGCGAACTGCAGCCTCGGCCATGACAGTCCTCCGCGATCAGGCGGACTTCGGTTCCGTGCCGGAACCGGCTTGTCCGCTTTCAGCCGCTCACGTCGTCGTCTGGATGATCAGCGTCAGCGTGCCGTCGCCGTCGATATTGGCCGCCACGACCTGAGTGGAATTAAGTCCGTTCGCCGCCAGTGCCGATGCCGCCTGCGGCGATGCGTCGATCGAACTTTGCAGGATGCGCAAATCCTCGGCGCTGGTCTGGGTGACGACGGCCTCCGCCTGTGCCTTGATTTCAGGAGGCAGATCCTCCATCGCCACGATTGTCACTGCGGTGAAATTCTGGGCGGAGAAGGCTTGGTCAGGTGTAGCCTGGTCGGGAGTTGCCCCTTCTGGCGTGGCTTGCTCTGGCAGGGTTTGCGGCGCCGTTGGCGGGACAGGGGCAAGCTCTGGTCCCACGGATTGCGCATAGACCGGCGAGGCAAGGGCCAGTGCCGAAAGTGTGACAATTGTCGTCGATAGGCGCATGGCCGTTCCTTCCGTTTTGCTCAGCGGACGATCAATTCGGTCACGACAAAACCATCGTGTCGAAATATGGTTCCGTTACGGAGGTTGCTGTCTTGCCGAAAGCCGTGATTGTCGCGGAAAGCAGGGCGCGAAATCCGGCGTTGCCCTGTCTCAGGCAGCGGTGTGGCTGCGATCGGGCTGCGGCCAGCGCTGCAATGCTTCACGGCCCTGAGCGGTCAGTTCGTAGATCCCGCGATCGGTGCGCGCGAACCAGCGATACACGTTGTGCAGCAGGATCTTAGGCGCGTTCGGCAGGTTGGGCTTCAAGTCACGCGGCCGCTTTGGGCCGTCGGCGAGGGCTGCGGCGCATGCCAGTGCCTGCTGGCGATAAGCGGTCATGATCGGCGCACGCGAGCCGCCGCCGGCGACAGGATCGCCCTGTCGACGCCGATGTTCGTCGATTAGCTTCGAGCGGCGCCTGGGATCCCGACGCGGAGCCAATGCCGTCGGGCTGAGCAGCACCTGAACCTCGCCGTTCGTCCGCACGCCAAGCAGGCCAAAGCCGAGGCGACGGCAGAGATTGCGGTATCTCACATCGCTCTCACGGCCTTTGCCACGGGCCGAGATGCATGCCGCGAGCCAGACCTCGTCGCTGGCCGCAATACGGTCGACGCCCTGGAGGACCAGCTCGAGATTGAACTTCAGCTTCAGCTCGCAGATGACGACGATCGGTGGAGAGTCGGCACTCAGCGCCAGCAGATCGCAGCCGCCGATCTCGCCCTTGACCATAAATCCCAGGCCTTCCAGGAAGGCCTTGACCGGGCTGTAGAGTGAAGTTTCGAGCATGGGCCTTTGTTGGCTGCGAATCATCCCGCCGATCGGCGGTTCAGCGCGATGATCGCTCTTTGCCGTTGAACAGGAGGTAAACGACGGCCAAACAAGTGGTCAGAGCGCTACCACGGACGCTTGCGAATTTGGTATGCTGGTATAATGTGTACCTGAGGTAGCATGCTCCGCGCAGCTGCGCTGGACATCCGGGGCGCGCCCGAGACATCGTCCAGGGCATCGTCATTTGAGCGGTGGCTCCCGCCCTTTCTAATCCGCCAACCGGCGGCAATGTGCATGCAAGTCAATGGGATGACGATCGGCAGGGCCGTCGTTGGAATTCAGGAGTAACGGACACATGACAACGATTGCGCTGTTTGGTGCGGGCGGCAAAATGGGTTACCGTCTGTCGACCAATTTTCGCGGGTCTCCCTATACGATACGCTATGTCGAGGTCAGCGACGCCGGCCGCGAGCGGCTTAAGTCGGGCCTCGGCATCGATGCCGTCAGCGCCGATGAGGCGCTTGATGGCGCCGATGTGGTGATCCTGGCGGTGCCGGACACGCATATCGGCAAGGTCGCGGCGAGTATCGAGAGCAAGCTTGCATCAGGCACGATGGTCGTCGTGCTCGACGCCGCGGCACCTTTCGCCGGGCATTTGCCTAAGCGGCCGGACCTGACCTATTTCGTCACCCACCCGTGCCATCCGCCGATCTTCAACGACGAGACCGACATGGCGGCCAAGAAGGACTATTTCGGCGGCGTCAAGGCCAAGCAGCACATGGTCAGCGCCTTGATGCAGGGGCCGGAGGAAGATTTCGCCAAGGGTGAGGCGATCGCAAAGATCATCTGGGCGCCGGTTATGCGCTCGCATCGCGTCACGGTCGATCAGATGGCGCTGCTCGAGCCCGGCCTTTCGGAAACGGTATGCGCCTCGCTGCTCGTCGTCATGAAAGAGGCCGTCGACGAGGTGGTGGCGCGCGGGGTCGACAAGCAGGCGGCGCTCGACTTCCTGCTTGGCCATATGAACGTGCTTGGCGCCGTCATCTTCGGCGAAACCAAAGGCGTGTTCTCCGACGCCTGCAACAAGGCGATAGAGTTCGGCAAGCCGGTGCTGATGCGCGACGACTGGAAGCGGGTGTTCGAGCCGGAGGAGATTGCCGCGAGCATTCAGCGCATCACTTGAGGGCAGCGATGCATCTTCCGGAACATATCACCTGAAATTGTCATTGACTCATTATACCAGTTGGCTTAGCTGTTCAATGGATCGGACCGTCAGGCTTCATAGCAGGCTCAGGGGCTGGATGAGTGGAGGATAGGGGAGCGATCCGTCGAGGTGAAGCCGGCAAAGGCTTGTGAATCTGACGCGACCCGCCGCCTACGGTCGGCTAACGAAATCGAATGCATACAGCCTTGGACAAGGCACGGATTTTCAAAGGGAGGAATACATGAAACTGACACGCAGAATGACGCTTGCGGCTTTTGCCGGCATGCTGGCGCTTGGCACCGCCGCACCCGCCTATGCGGCGGATTTGATCGCCATCATCACGCCCTCGCATGACAATCCGTTCTTCAAGGCGGAAGCTGTCGGCGCGGAGGCCAAGGCCAAGGAACTCGGGTACGAGGCGTTGGTGCTCGTCCATGACGACGACGCCAACAAGCAGTCGGAATTGATCGACACGGCGATCGGCCGCGGCGCCAAGGCGATCATCCTCGACAATGCCGGCGCCGACGCCACCGTCGCCGCGGTGCAGAAGGCCAAGGACGCAGGCGTTCCTTCCTTCCTGATCGATCGCGAGATCAATGCCACCGGCGTTGCCGTCGCGCAGATCGTCTCCAACAATTATCAGGGCGCCCAGCTCGGCGCGCAGGAATTCGTCAAGCTGATGGGCGAGAAAGGTAATTTCGTCGAGCTCGTCGGCAAGGAATCCGACACCAATGCCGGCATCCGCTCCAAGGGTTACCACGACGTCATCGACGACTATCCGGACCTGAAGATGGTGGCGCAGCAGTCGGCCAACTGGAGCCAGACCGAGGCCTATTCAAAGATGGAATCGATCCTCCAGGCCAATCCCGATATCAAGGGCGTGATCTCCGGCAACGACACGATGGCGATGGGCGCCTATGCGGCACTTGCCGCTGCCGGCCGCAAGGACGTCATCGTCGTCGGCTTCGACGGGTCGAACGACGTGCGCGACTCGATCACCTCCGGCGGCATCAAGGCGACAGTCCTGCAGCCGGCCTTCGCGCAGGCGCAGATGGCGGTCGAGCAGGCCAACGACTTCATCAAGAACAAGAAGTCTCCGGCCGAGGAAAAGCAATTGATGGACTGCGTCCTGGTCAATGGCGACAATGCCGCCAAGCTGGAGACATTCGCGCTCACCAACTGAGCCGGCGTAACATCAAGCAGCAAGGGACGAGCCTCCGGTTCGTCCCTTGCTTCCATTTCGTCCTTGCTTCCATTTCTCTGGGTGCTCCTGACCGCCATGCCGAACGAGCCGACATGTTCAACACGCTGACCCGGCCGATCTTTGTCGCGTTGTTCCTCGCAGCAATAGGCAGCCTGACCGCCTGCAAGATCTTGCCGACGCCGTCGGCGGAAAACGGCGGCACTGGCTCTGCGTTCAATCCCGACAAGATGGTCGAGGACATCTGGGCGGCGAAAGTGATACCCTATCTGCAGCAGAAGGCCGGGCCGTTTGCCGAGGTGCATGCCTTGGCCAAGGCCGACCCCGCCGCTGCCGGCGCCAAATACGGCAATCCGAAGAAGCAGGCGAATTCGCCATGGACCTTCGCGGTTCGGCTCAAGGGCAAGGTCGTTGCAGCCAACACACAGTCACGCGCGGCGACGATGGACATCGATGCCGACGGCGACGGCAAGGCGGATGCGCGGGTGCAGATCGGACCCGCCATGCGCGGAACCGCGCTGCGCGACAGCCTCGATTTCATCCAGTTCAACGATTTCACCAATCAGATTGACTTCGCCCAGTTCGGCAAGGCTTTCAACGCCTATGCCGACAAGACCGTGCTTTCCAAGCTGCCGCGCGAGGCACTCGAGGGCCGCAGCGTCGAGGTACTTGGCGCCTATACGCCGGGCAGCGGCCAGGACCTGCCGCTGGTGACGCCGGCGGAGGCAGAGATCGGGCCGAAGCCATGAGCGGCGATCAAGATGTCATCCTGAAGCTGGAGGATGTCTCGAAAGTCTATTCCGGCACCGTCGCAGTCAAGCGGGCGAATTTCGAGGTGCGCAAGGGCGCGGTCAACGTGCTGGTCGGCGAAAACGGAGCCGGCAAATCGACGCTGATGAAGATCATCGCCGGTGTCGAGCAGCCGACACTCGGGCGCATCCTGCTGGACGGCGAGGAGGTTTCCTTCTCGTCATCCGGGGATGCGGTGAATCGCGGCATCGGCATGGTGTTCCAGGAGCTGAACCTGTTCGGCAATCTGACTGTCGCCGAAAATATTTTCGCCACCCGCGAGATCACCAATCGTTTCCGCAAGATCGACCGCAAAGAGCAGGAGCGCCGCGCAGCGGAATTCCTTGAGCGCCTGGAGGCCGGCATCCGGCCGGACATGCTGGTCGAGGATCTGCGCATCGGCCAGCAGCAGCTGGTCGAGATCGCCAAGGCGGTTTCGCTCGATGCACGCATCCTGATCATGGATGAACCGACCTCGGCGCTGAGCGCGGCAGAAGTCGAGATATTGTTCAAGGTGATTGCCGATCTCAAGGCGCGCGGCGTCGCGATCGTCTACATCTCGCACCGGCTCGAGGAACTGATCCGCATCGGCGACACCATCACCGTGCTGCGCGATGGACGCATCACCGGCCAGGCGGAGATGAAAGACGTCGACACCCAGTGGATCGTGCGGCAGATGATCGGCTCGGACGCCAAGGACTTCGCCAAGGCCGACGGCCATGTTCCGGGCGAAGAGATATTCCGCGCCGAGGACATCTGCCTGCCGCGTGTAACCGGCGGGCTCGCGGTCGATCACGTCTCGCTGTCGCTGCGCGCCGGCGAGATCCTCGGCATCTACGGTTTGATGGGAGCCGGACGCAGCGAGCTGTTCGATTGCATCATGGGCCGCCACGGCCATTCGACCGGCACGATATTCATTGCCGGCAAAAAAGTGCACGAGCGCGACACGACGCGGCGCATCCGGCGCGGCCTGGCGCTGATCCCCGAAGACCGCCAGCGCGAAGGGCTGGTGTCGATCCTCTCCGTCGCCAGCAATCTGACGCTGGCCAGCCTGTCGCGGTTCGTGCGCCTGTTCCACATTCGTGGTGCCGCCGAACGACAGGCGGTGACCCAGACGGTGCGCGAACTGGCCATCAAGGTCGCCGATCCGGCGCAGGAAGTCTCGTCGCTGTCGGGCGGCAACCAGCAGAAGGTGGTGATCGGCAAAGCGCTGCTTACTGGACCGAAGGTGCTGCTGATGGACGAGCCCAGCCGCGGCATCGACGTCGGTGCCAAGGCCGACGTGTTCCGCACCATGCGCAAGCTGTCGCGCGACGGCCTGGGGATCCTGTTTGCCACCTCGGATCTCGATGAGGTGATGGCGTTGTCCGACCGCATAGCGGTGATGAGCAATGGAAAATTGACCGGTATGTTCGATCGCGCAGAGGCGACGGAGGCCGCACTCGTTGCTGCCTCGGCCTTCGGCCACGGACCGGTCCCGCACGGAGAGCAAGGCGCATGACTGACATCCCAGCCAAGGCGGCGGTCAACTCCATGTCGAGCGGCTCGGTCCTGCTGACGCTGATGAAGGCGAGGACCTTCATCGCGCTGATCGCCGTGCTGTTATTCTTCTCGATAGCTGCCCCCAATTTCCTCTCGGCCGCCAATCTTATCCTGATGTCGAAGCACGTGGCGCTGAACGCATTCCTCGCAATGGGCATGACCTTCGTCATCATCACCGGCGGCATCGACCTGTCGGTCGGCTCGATCGTCGGCCTGTGCGGCATGGTGGCCGGCTACCTCGTGCTCAACGGCATCGACCTGCAGGTCGGCTATACCATCTATTTCAATGTCTTCGAGATCGCGCTGATAACGCTTGCCGTCGGCATATTGATCGGCGCCGTCAACGGCTTGCTGATCACCAGGCTTAACGTTGCGCCGTTCATCGCCACGCTCGGCGTGCTCTATGTCGCGCGCGGCCTGGCGCTGCTGTCGTCGGACGGGCGCACCTTCCCCAATCTCGTCGGCAAGCCGGAGCTCGGCACCACCGGGTTCGGCTTTCTTGGCGCCGGCCGGCTGCTCGGCCTGCCGGTCGCGCTGTGGATTTTGCTCGTTGTTGCGCTAGGGGCGGCTTATCTCGCCAAATACACCCCGCTCGGCCGCCACATCTTCGCCGTTGGCGGCAATGAGCGGGCGGCGCGGATTTCGGGCGTCCGCGTCAACATGGTGAAGATGTTCGTCTACATGTTCTCCGGCTTCTGCGCGGCGATCGTCGGGCTGATCATCTCGTCCGAACTGATGGCCTCGCATCCGGCGACCGGAGAGAGCTTCGAACTCAACGCCATTGCTGCGGCAGTGCTCGGCGGCACCTCTATGTCGGGCGGACGCGGTACCATCGGCGGCACCATTGTCGGCGCCTTCGTCATCGGCATCCTTTCGGACGGGCTGGTGATGATGGGGGTGAGCTCGTTCTGGCAAATGGTGATCAAGGGCCTCGTCATCATCGTCGCCGTCGTCGTCGACCAGGCACAGCGCCGGCTGCAGAGCCGTGTCACGCTGATGCAGATGGCAAAGGCCGGCTGACATGGCGGAGCTGCGTGGAGCGCTGATCGGCTGCGGCTTCTTTGCGGTCAACCAGATGCATGCCTGGCGCGACGTGGAGGGCGCCTCGATCGTCGCTATCTGCGACCGCGATCCGGACCGGCTGCGGGTCGTCGGCGACCAGTTCGGGATTGCGCGGCGCAATACCGATGCTGCTGCTTTGTTTGCCGGCGAAAGGCTGGATTTCGTCGACATCGCGACCACCGCACCAAGCCACAGAACGCTCGTCGAGATGGCGGCCCAGCACGGCGTTCCGGCAATCTGCCAAAAACCGTTCGCGCCATCGCTTGCCGATGCCCAGGCAATGGTGAAGGCTTGCACTGATGCCGGCGTGCCGTTGATGGTGCATGAGAATTTTCGCTGGCAGTCGCCGATCCAGGCGGTGCGGACCGTGCTCGACAGCGGCGAAATTGGTACCCCCTTCTTCGGACGGATCTCGTTCCGCTCTGCCTATGACGTGTTTTCCGGCCAGCCTTATCTGGCGACCGGCAAGCGCTTCATCATCGAGGATCTGGGCATCCACATCCTCGACATCGCCCGCTTTCTGCTGGGCGACGTCTCGACCGTCACTGCGCGAACGGCGCGCATCAATCCTGGCATTGCCGGCGAGGACGTTGCGACGATGCTTATGGATCACACGAGCGGCGCCACTTCGGTGATCGACTGCAGCTATGCGACCAAGCTCGCGACAGAACCGTTCCCCGAGACGCTGATCGAGATCGACGGCAGCGACGGCACGATCCGGCTGGCGCAGGGCTACCGCCTCACCGTCACCGGCAGGAGCGGGACGGTCGTCAGCGACGTCTCGCCACCGCTGCTGCCCTGGGCATCGCGGCCGTGGCACAACATCCAGGAAAGCGTCGTCGCCATTCAAAAGCATTGGGTCGATTGCTTGACCAACGGAACCGAGCCCGCGACCTCGGGCGCCGACAACCTCAAGACATTGGCGCTGGTCGAGGCGGCCTATGCCGGCGCCGCAAGCCGCGAACCGGTGCAACTCGACGCCTTGCTGAAATGACAGCCGACGTCTTCCTCCTCTACGGCACACGTGCAGTTGAAGCCGAACCGGTCAGGCTGCGCGCCGGCGCGCTGACGGCGGACTTCGTCAACGGCAATCTGCGCACCATCCGGCATGACGGCACCGAAGTTCTGCGCGCCATCGCCTACATCGTCAGGGATCGCGACTGGGGCACCTACGAGCCGGGGCTCACCAACCTTGTCATCGAGCAGGATGCCGAGGCTTTTTCCGTCAGCTATTCGGCAAATTGCCAGGCACCGGACGGCAGCCGGCTCGACTTCCGCGCGACCATCAAGGGCTCCGCCGATGGCCAATTGGTCTTCGACGTGAGCGCTCTTCCCGACAGCGATTTCGAAACCAATCGCTGTGGTTTCTGCATCCTGCATCCGATCGCCGGCCTGGCCGGCAGCCCGGTCACGGTCGAGCATACCGATGGCAGCGTGGTCGCGACCAGGCTTCCAGAGCTGATCGATCCCTGGCAGCCGTTCAAGGATCTGCGGGCGATCACCCACCAGGTCCGGCCGGGCGTCACCGCCGAATGCCGGATGGAAGGCTATACCTTCGAGATGGAGGACCAGCGCAACTGGTCGGATGCCTCCTACAAGACCTATGTCCGGCCGCTCGCGCTGCCATGGCCATACGTGCTGCCGGCCGGCGAGACCTTCCGCCAAACCATCAGCTTGCGGGTAGCGGGTCGCGGGAAAGTGCCGGCCGCCGCTGCAAGCGCCGAACCGATTCGTGTCAGGCTCGGCCAAGCCGGACCGGTGCTGCCGGATATCGGCGTTATCATCTACCCTGATGAGGTCGAGGCCGCGCTGGGCAAGCTGTCGGTGCTGTCCGAGCTTGGCCCGCAGCAATTGATGTTCCACTATGACCCGACGCGCGGCCACGGGCTCGCCGCCTTGCGGTCCTTTGCCAGGCTCGCCGCCGCCTATCCGGTCCGGACAACGCTCGAATGTGTCATTGCCGGCGACGGCGATCTGGACGCCGAGCTTTCAGGCGTCGCCGACAGGGTGCGCCAGGCCGGGCTCAAGCTTTCGGCCATTGCCGTCTCGCCCTCGGTCGACCGGCAGTCGACGCCACCGGGCAGCGCGTGGCCGCAATGCCCGCCGCTCGAAGATGTCTATGCCGCGGCGCGGCGCGCCTTTCCCGACACCCGCCTCGGCGGCGGCATGTTCAGCTATTTCACCGAACTCAATCGCAAGCGTGTGCCGGCCGACCCGCTCGATTTCGTCACGCATTGCACCTGCCCGATCGTGCACGCCGCCGACGATCTCAGCGTCATGCAATCGCTGGAGGCACTGCCTTTCATCACGGCGTCTGTACGGGCGGTCTTTGGAACAAAACCTTACCGGATCGGGCCGTCGACCATTGCCATGCGCCAGAACCCTTATGGCGGCGCGACCAAGGCCAATCCCGACAATCAGCGCATTGCCATGGCCGACCGCGACCCTCGCCATGCCGGGCTATTCGGGGCCGCATGGACGATCGGCTATGCCGCGCGCGTTGCGCCGGCCGGACTCGAAATGCTCACGCTCTGCAGCTTCACCGGACCATTCGGCGTACTGGCCTCGTCGGGCGAACCGGTCGAAGAAGGTGCACCCCGGCCGATTTTCCACGCGGTGAAAGGACTTTGCGAGTTGGCCGGCCATGCGCATGTGGCGGCGACAACGACTGATGAGACGCGGGTGCTGGCACTGGCCGGCCGCTCCCAGACAGGCAAGATCAGCGTCTGGCTGGCGAACCTTACCCCGGACGACGTTCCGGTCGACGTTTCCGGGCTCGGCTCCGATCAGGGCCCTCTCAAGATTTGGGATGAACGAATGTCACGCCAGATTCGGCGAGACGCGTCGGGCCGGGACCGTCTTGTGATGACGCCATACGCAACCGTGCGGGTCGGCTGAAGTCATTTGCCGAGGCTCATGGGTAGCCGCCTTCCGCGGCGGTTGCCCGCAACCGCAGCACTTCCGTTGCCGACTTGTCACCGGATTTGCTTTCGAAACTCGCCTGGCGCCATTCCAGTTGTCCTGGAAAAAAGACGGCTGAACGAGGCGACGTCTTGATATCCCACCCGATAGCAAATTTCTGAAACGCTCAGTTTCGTTTCCTCAAGCATGGATTTTGCCAACTCCAGCCGCCGCTCCTGGATCCATTTTCCCGGCGTTGTCTGGAGTTCGTCGAAAAATCTGCGAGACAGGGTTCGCGAAGACATGCCCAATTCGGTTGCGAGAAATTTCAGATCGATTTCCGACATCTTGTCTTTCGAGAGCTCGCGCAACTTGTTCTCGAATGGGCTGGCCTCGTTCGAAATTCCATCGAGAGAAAATTCGTAGGGACTCTGGAATATGCGCGGCGGAGGAAGAACCAGAAGTTTTCGAATGATTCGCTCCTCCTTCGAGAAGCCCAGATCGATCAGCAAAGCCCTGGCGAGTTCGAGCCCGGAAAACCCGCCTCCGCATGTGTAAAGGCGGTCCTGGCGAATGAGCAAGCGGGAAGCGTCCCATCGCACTTGCGGAAACCGGCGGCTTGCCTCGGCTTTCAGCCACCAGGATATCGTTGCGCGTTTGCCGTCCAATAATCCTGAATTGGCGAGCAGATAACAGGCACCGCAATGTGCTGCGATGATTGCGTCCTGCTGTTGTGGAGCGCGATCAGCGGTTTTGAATGTTCACTCTCGTCGTCGAGCGAGCGCAGAAGCTCCGGAATCTCGACACCCGGCATCGCAATGAGAATCAGGACATCCATTTTCCGGGACGGTTGAGCCTTTGTCGGAAAGGAAATTCCGGTGCTTGATGCCGACGGCGCGCCCCTTGAAACGAACTCACATGAAAGAACCTGTGAACGGCAGACGTCATTCACAAGCTGAAACATTTCCACGAGCGTCGAGACGACGGCCGAATAGAAATTCGACGGCAGCCAGATCACGACGTGGAGGCTCCTGTCAGCCATTGCGGTTCTCCCGGAGTCGTTCTCGCCGAGTGGCAAGTCTAGCATAGTCTTTGCAAGAATTGCCAATTCCAGAACAAGCGCCTCCAGGATGGCCGCATGCGGGCTGCCGACGAAGCGGCCCGCGGGTGCGGCAAATACAACGAATTCAGACGGCAACACAAAGCTGGGCTGGTCCAGGCTCAGGCTGTGGTCAGTCAGAAAGCTGATGACAGGTCCTGGCGGTACGCCGGTCCGGCCTCTACTCCAGTTCAGCTGCCGGAGTTCATCACGTAAAGCGCACGCGAGCGTTCGAGGTGCTTGATCATCGCCTTCTCGGCGCCATCAGCATCCTTGGCTTCGATGCGTCCGATGATCTCTTCGTGCTCGGTCAGCGTGAACTTTTCCTTGCCGGTCCAGATCAGCATTTCGGTGTGGTATTCCTTTAGCCAGCCAAGCATTGCCTCGCTGACGGCGACATAGATCGGGTTGCCGGATATTGCCGCGATCTGGGTGTGGAATTTCATGTCGGCGGATATGAAGGCTTCCGAGTCGCCACGATGGCTGCGCTGCTCGGCGACCGTTGCCCGCAGCCGCTGCACGTCCTCGGCTGTGGCCTTCTCCGCGGCTTCCCTGACCATGCCGCGCTCGAAGAAGATGCGCGCGTTCTTGAGGTGCTCGAGCGTGTCCTTCGATGACGACAGGATGATCTTGGCTGCGCCGTCGACCTGCTTGATGATCGACTTGGCGGTCAGCTGCAGCACCTTGGCCCGCTCGCCATGCGAGATCGCGACCAGCCCCATATTGCTCAACGCCTGCATCGCCTCGCGGATCGCCGGCCTGCCGACCTCGAAGCGCTCCATCAATTCGCGCTCCGACGGCATGTCGTCACCCGGCAGCAATTCGCCGCTGGTGATCAGGCGCTTCAGTCTCAAGAATACTTCGTCGGAAAGCTTGCGCCGGACGATCGGCTCCGAACGGTTCATCGTCGCGAATCACTCCTTTGACCGGCCTATACCTAGCATTTCCGACGTGAATCCCGGAACGCCTGTTGCCGGCTCGCCCTTACCTGCCAAGCCGGATAGGGCTTGCAATGCTTATGTACTCATTATACCAGATTTCGAGGGCCAAGGAACCTTTTTCGAACCATCCCGGCAGGCCGCGCGAATATGATTGTTCTCACCTATCGCATCGAAACGCCCGGCAATATCGAGGCGCTGGCGGCCAAGATCGCAAGCGACCAGTCGACCGGAACCTTCGTCGCGCTGGCCGGCGAGACCGAAGAGCTCAAGGCCAGGGTCGCGGCGCGGGTCCTGGCGATACGGCATCTGCCGGATGCGGATCGGCCGTCTCTTCCCGAAACCTGCCCCGAAGCCAGCAACGGCCCGGTCAAGCGCGCCGACGTCGATATCGCCTTTCCGCTGGACGCCATCGGCACCGATCTGTCGGCGCTGATGACCATCGCCATCGGCGGCACGTTTTCGATCAAGGGCCTGTCCGGCATTCGTGTGGTCGACATGAAGCTACCCGAGGAGTACCGGGGCGCGCATCCGGGCCCGCAATTCGGCGTCACGGGCAGCCGCAGGCTGACCGGTGTCGCGGATCGTCCGATCATCGGGACCATCGTCAAGCCGGCGCTGGGGCTCCGCCCGCACGAGACGGCCGCGATGGTGCAAGAGCTGATTGCCGCCGGCGTCGATTTCATCAAGGACGACGAGAAGCTGATGAGCCCGGCCTATTCACCGCTGTCGGAGCGGGTGAGGGCAATCATGCCGCTGATCCTCGACCACGAGCAGAAGACCGGCAAGAAGGTCATGTATGCCTTCGGCATCTCACATGCCGATCCCGACGAGATGATGCGAAACCACGACCTGGTGGCAAAGGCCGGCGGCAATTGCGCGGTGGTCAACATCAATTCGATCGGTTTCGGCGGTATGGCTTACCTCCGAAAACGCTCCAGCCTGGTGCTCCATGCCCACCGCAATGGCTGGGACATTCTCACCCGTCATCCCGGCCTCGGCATGGATTTCAAAGTCTGGCAGCAGTTCTGGCGGCTGCTCGGCGTCGACCAGTTCCAGATCAATGGCATCGCCTCGAAATACTGGGAACCGGACTGGTCCTTTGTCGAATCCTTCAAGGCTGTGACCACGCCGATCTTTTCGCCGGCCGATTGCGCATTGCCGGTCGCCGGCTCCGGCCAGTGGGGCGGGCAGGCGCCTGAAACCTTCCAGCGAACCGGCCGGACGGTCGATCTTCTCTATCTCTGCGGCGGTGGCATCGTCAGCCACCCGGACGGGCCGGGCGCCGGCGTCCGCGCCGTGCAGCAAGCCTGGCAGGCGGCGGTCCAAAACATTCCGTTGGCGGATTATGCCTTGAGCCATGTCGAGTTGGCGCGGTCGATCGAGAAGTTCGGCGGCGGCGAGGCGGCCTGACGCCATGCAAAACCTGCTTCTGAGTTACTATGGCGACGACCTGACCGGCTCGACCGACGTCATGGAGGCGCTCGAGCTCGGCGGTGTGCCGACCGTCCTGTTCATGCGCCAGCCGGACGAGGCGCTGCTTTCGCAATTTGCGCATTGCCGCGCCCTCGGGCTGGCCGGCACCAGCCGCAGTGAGACACCGCAGTGGATGGACACGCATCTGCGAGATGCCTTCGCCTGGCTGAAGACCGTCAACGCCGAGATCTGCCACTACAAGGTCTGCTCGACCTTCGATTCCAGCCCCGCAATCGGCAGCATCGGCCGGGCGATCGAGATCGGCCGCTCGGTTTTCCGGCAAGACGGCGTGCCGCTGGTGGTCGGCGCGCCGCAGCTGAAGCGCTACACCGC
>NZ_SUEG01000114.1 GCF_005063415.1 Mesorhizobium sp. | reverse complement strand
CCGGTCGACAGCGAATTTGAAAAGAGCGACGTCGGCGGTCCGCTGATACCACTCGACAGCTCGTTGGTCTTCGATAGCAAAGTCAAGGAGTTGGACGAAGCGCTTGACGCGCTGGATCATCTTAAAAAGGAAGCGCGCCGGCTGCCGCTCGCCAACCCCGCCCCCGGCCATAGCGTCACCAGCCCGTTCGGCGTGCGCACCGATCCCATCCTCGGCACGGCCGCCTTGCATTCCGGCATGGATTTCAGGGCGCCGGTCGGTATGCCCGCCAAGGTCACGGCAGCCGGCGTGGTCGTCAAGGCCGGCTGGAACGGCGGCTACGGCCGCATGGTCGAGGTCGACCACGGCAACGGTTTTGTGACGCGTTACGGGCATCTCAGCGAAATCGACGTCGCCGTCGGCCAGAAGCTCGATGCCGGAAGCGTCATCGGCAAGACCGGCAATAGCGGCCGCTCAACCGGCCCGCACCTGCACTACGAGGTTCGCCACAATGGCGAGGCAATCGACCCGCTACGGTTTTTGACCGTCGGCAAGAAGGTCGAGCGGTACCTCTAGGAGCCGGGCTGCTCCCCAGACGAACCAGCATTTGAGCGGCATCGAGCCGGCGCAGCCACGCCAAGGCGGCCTCGCGTGAGTATCCTCGGGCGACCCGCCCTTCGCTCTCTTCTCCCAGCAAATCTCCCAGCAAACATTTCGGCTCCAGCCCTCGAGGACTTGCGCCCCTAGCGTTGACTCCGGCGCAGTTGTAGGATGATATGTATAAGCCTATGCCTTAATCCAGAAGGCTTGTAATGACCGTTCATGGTATCCCGCCTGAAATTCTGAATGCCCTGGAGGGCACCGTCGGAAAAAGCGGCGTGGCTGCCGACGCTGCCGGCATGGCGAAATACCTTTTGGACTGGTCCGGGGATCATCGCGGCGGAGCCCTTGCGGTGCTGAAGCCTGCTTCCGTCAGCGAAGTCCAGGCTGTGGTGCGGCTCTGCGGCACGCTCGGGCTCGGAATCATACCGCTGGGCGGGAACACAGGGCTGGTGGCGGGTGCAATCGACATCGATTCCCGTAGTGCGGTGGTCGTCAGCCTGGAGCGATTGAACCGCATCCGTCTCGTCGACGCCGACAATTTCATCCTGCAGGCCGACGCCGGCTGCATCCTGCAGCGCATCAAGGATGCGGCAGAAGCAGAAGATTGCCTGTTTCCGCTGGCGCTCGGCGCGCAGGGAAGCTGCCAGATCGGCGGCAATGCGGCCAGCAATGCCGGCGGCACCAACGTGCTGCGCTATGGCATGGCGCGCGATCTCATCCTCGGCCTCGAAGTCGTCCTGCCCGATGGCGAGTTGTGGAGCGGCTTTTCCGGCCTGCGCAAGGACAATCGCGGCTACGACCTGAAGCAGCTCTTCATCGGCAGCGAAGGAACGCTCGGCATCATCACCGGCGTCGAGCTCAAGCTGTTTCCGAAACCGGCCCGGGTCGAGACCGCCTATCTCGGTCTCGCTTCGTTCGAAGCGGCCATCACCCTGTTCCGGCAGGCTCGCCGGGCCTCATCGATCTGATTTCGGCCTTCGAGATCATCGGTTCGGAGTGCATCGACCTCGCGCGCTTGATCGATGCCGACACCGTTTCGCCGGTCGAAGCTCCCGTCCACGTGCTGATCGAACTCTCTGCAAGCGTTGCGGTCGATCTGCGCTCCATGCTGGTCGATTTCCTGGCCGGAGCCATGGAGAGCGGCCTGGTTGCCGACGCCGTCCTTGCTGAAAGCGTTGCGCAGGCCAGGGCGTTCTGGGCCATTCGCGAGGGCTTGGTCGAGGGCCAGGCAAGACGCGGCTACCATGTGCGCACCGACCTTGCGGTCAGGATATCGGACATCCCTGCCCTCATCGATCAGGCCCGCCAATTCGTGGCGCTGGAACATCCCGGTTGGCTGCCGCAGGCCTATGGCCATGCCGGCGACGGCAATATTCATTTCAACGTCCTGCCACCGCCTGGGATCGCCGAGGGTGAAGCTCGTGCCCAGGGCGCGGAGATCACCGCCGGGCTCTACCAGATCGTCGGCGCGCTTGGCGGCTCGATCAGCGCCGAGCACGGTATCGGCCGCACCCGCCATCGCACTTTCTGGGCCGGCCTGGCGCCTGCCCATCGCCGGCTCATCACGGCGCTCAAGAGAACGATCGACCCTCAGGGATCAATGAATCCCGGCTGCCTGCTGCCATCGACGGAGACCTTTCCATGAAGCAAAGACTGGCCGCGATCGGCACAGTGGAGGCGCTGCCGCATCGCGTCGCCGCATTCCTCAGCCGCGAGATCGAATCCGGCGAGCTCAATCCAGGCACGCGGCTGCCGACCGAGCAGCAGCTCTCGGAAAAATTCGGCGTCAGTCGCAATGTGGTGCGCGAGGCGATCGCTCAACTCAGGGCCGATGGCATGATCGAAGCCCGGCAAGGCGTCGGCGTTTTCGTGCTGGCGCCGGAGCAGCGCGCGTCGATCCGCATCGATGGCGAGGCGCTGAAAGCGACCGGGAATATGGAACGGCTGTTCGAGCTGCGTTGCATACTGGAAGCCGAGTCAGCTGCGCTCGCCGCCGAACGGCGCGGGCAGGAGCACCTCGACGCAATCAAGGCGGCGCTCGACCGGATGAGCGGCGAGGAGCGCTGGGAAGAAGGCAGTATCGACGCCGACCTTTTGTTCCATCGCGAGATCGCGCGGGCGACGGGCAACAATTACATCCACACTTTTATCTCCTTCGTTTGCGAGCAGATCCGCCGCTCGATCCACTACGCCCGCCTCACCAATCCGCTGCACGACCTGGTCGAAGTCAATGTCGGGGAGCATGTGCGCATCTACGAGGCGCTGGTCGCCGGAGATCCCACGGCCGCCGAGGCGGCGATGCGCGCCCACATCGTCGGCGCCGCCGAACGCGTCGGCGTCAAGCTGCCGGCATCGCGGGCCGCGCACAGCACAGGGAGGTAGCCATGCCGCTCGGAGGCGCACATGCGATTTCGGACGTCTGCCTGCTCGTCGAAAACATCGAGCGGACGGTTGAATTCTATGTCGAGAAACTCGGCTTTCGCTTGCGGCGTCGCGCCGAGGGCTTTGCCGACTTCCATGGCAAAGGCGTCACCCTGGCGGCGTGGGAGATCGATCACATCAACCGGCACGCCGGCGTCTCGAACTTGAGGTCGCCGCGCCAGGCGCACAAGGTCTGTGTGGCGGTCAGGCTCGACGCGCCCGGCGAGATCGACCGGCTCCATGGCGAATTGGCGGCCAAGGGCGTGCCCTTCTACGGCCCGCCGGCGGATTATGTCTGGAATGCGCGCTGCGCCTATTTCACCGATCCGGACGACACGCTTTGGGAATTATACGCCTGGCTCGACGGCGGCCCCGGCGACTATCACGACGAACAGCCGTAGACGACGCCGCGCCACGGGAACGGCGCGCAATGAAGAGACGAGAACGTCTTGCAACAGGAGCGAAAAATGAGTGGGAACAGAGACTACGACATGAACCGCCGCAGCTTCGTGAAAGCCGGCTTCGCCGCCGTTGCGGCAGCTTCGGCCGGAATGCAGCTCGTGCTGACGCCCGGCGCCAAGGCTGCCGGAAAGGTCGTCATCCAGTATGATTGGCTGATGTCCAACGGACAGATCGGCGACATCGCCGCCGTCGCCAACGGCTATTTCAAGGACGTGGGCCTCGAGGTGGAATTCAGCCCGGGCGGTCCCAATGCGGCGACGGTGCCGCCGGTGATTTCGGGCGCCGCACAACTCGGCCAGTTTTCCGAAACACCGCAGCTCTACGCGGCGCGTGCCAGCGGCGTGCCGGTGAAGATCATCGCCTGCGGCTTCCGCACCGGTCCCTATGCCTTCACTTCGAAGCCTGCCAAGCCGATCCGCGGCGTGGCCGATCTCAAGGGAAAGAAGATCGGCATCCAGCCGACGGCACGCTTCGTCATCGATGAGATCCTGGCCAAGAACGGTATTGATCCCTCCGAGGTCACCGTCGTCAATGTCGGCTTCGACAAGGCGCCGCTGGTGCGCGGCGACGTCGACGCGATTGGCGGATGGATCACCAACACCCAGGCGCTGAGCGTCGTCGGCGACGACAGGATCGACCTTCTGGTGCGCGACCTCGGGCTGAACTCCTATGCGGACGTCTATTTCGCTACCGACACCGCGATCGAACAGGATGCGGAAACGCTGGCGAAATTCATCGGCGCCGTCGCCAAGGGCTGGGGCTGGGTGCACGCCAATCCGCAGGAAGCCGTCAAGAAGATGGTCGCGGCCTATCCGGAAATGGACCTCGGTTGGGAGCAGAAGACGATCAATCTGGTGCTGAAACTTTCCTTCGACGGTGCAACCGCCAAGGACGGATGGGGAACCTTCGATCCCGCCTCGATCGAGGAGCAGCTGACACTGCTGGACAAGGTCGGCCAATACCCGAACGGCCGGCCCGCGGCAGCCGATGTCTACACCACCAAGATACTCGAATTGTCGGCCGCCGACAGACCCAAGCTCGACGCGCCCGCCGCTTGATGGCGAACGCGATCGAGACCCGCAGGCTGGATGTCGGCTATGGCGGCCGGCAGACGGCGGTGAAAGTGCTCACCGGTCTCGACCTGTCGGTCGCGGCCGGCTCCTTCCTGTCGATCCTTGGACCTTCGGGATGCGGTAAGTCGACCCTGCTCCGTGTGGTCGCGGACCTGCTCGATCCGCTCGGCGGCTCGATCAGCGTGCTTGGCGACACACCGCATGCGGTCCGTTCGCGGCGCGACGTCGGATTCGTCTTCCAGGACTCGACCCTGCTGCCCTGGCGCACCGTGCGCGACAACGTCCGCCTGCCGCTCAATGTCGGACAGGGACGCCTGACCCGGACAATCGACGACCGAACCGACGAGCTGCTTGATCTGATGGGGCTAGCCGGGTTCGGTGAGCGTCTGCCGCACCAATTGTCCGGCGGCCAGCGCCAGCGCGTTGCGATCGCCCGGGCGCTGCTCGGGCAACCCAGGCTGCTTTTGATGGACGAGCCTTTCGGCGCGCTGGACGAGATCACCCGCGACCGACTCAACGACGAGCTTTTGTCGTTGTGGCGGCGCACCGGCGCGACCATCCTTTTCGTTACTCATTCGATCGCCGAAGCCGCCTATCTCGGAGAACGGGTCATCGTTCTCGCCGCCAATCCGGGCCGCCTGGCCAGGGACCTCGACATGCGGCCGTTCAAGCAGGCGGGCAACCGCTGTTCGCGCGAGGATCCGGCGATCGTTGCCGCGATGGCCGAACTGCGCGGCGCGCTGGAACAGGCCTCATGAGGCAGGCGCCCTTGCCATCGGCGCTGGCCGTCGCCCTGCCCGTTTTTGGCGCGACCTCGATTCTGCTCGCCTGGCAATTCGTGCTGCCATGGCTTGGCGTGCCGGCCTATATCGTGCCGACGCCGACGGCCATATCAGGCGTGTTCCGGAAGAGTCTCGCTTTACTGCTCAGCAATCTCTGGCCGACGCTGATCGAGGCACTGGCGGGATTTGTCATCGGCAATCTCGCCGGTGTGCTGCTGGCGGTGGTTTTCGTGCACAGCCGCATCCTGCAGGCCGCCTATTTTCCGGTCGTGCTGTTCTTCAACACCATTCCCATCCTGGCGCTGTCCCCGATTATCATCCTGATCTTCGGGCTCGGCATGACGCCGAAGATCGTGATCGCTGCGGTGATCTGCTTCTTCCCGACGCTGGTCAACATGATCCGCGGGCTGGACTCGGCCAGCGACAACGAGCACGAACTGTTCCGGGTGCTATCGGCTACGCGCTGGGAGATCTTCTGGAGCCTGCGCCTGCCAAGAGCATTGCCGATGCTGTTCTCCTCGCTGAGAATTGCTTCGGCCACGGCCGTGATCGGCGCCATTGTCGGCGAGTGGATCGGGTCGGACAAGGGCCTCGGCGCGCTCATCATCCAGGCGACCTTCAACTATCAGTCGGACCGGCTCTATGCGGCGATCGTGCTGTCGTCGTCCTTGTCGATCGCGATGTTCTCTATCGTGGTTCTGCTGGAGCGACGTGCCATCCGCTATTGATCATGCCGTCGAGCGGCCATCCGCCAGGTTCGCTGTGCGCGGGCTGTAATTTATTTTTGAACTCCATTTGACTGAATAAATCTTCGGTGCCAGTCTGGCCTCTCTCGAGGGCGCAAGGCATGGCACTGCGGGGAACCAATCAGGAGTTCGGGCGGCCGTATAACCGGCGCATCGTGCTCGAATCGATCCGCCTTCATGGCCCGATCGCCCGTGGCGACATTGCCAGGCGGGTCGGGCTCACGGTGCAGACGGTGTCGACCATCGTTCGCGAGCTGGAAGAGCATGGTTACGTGCTGTCGCTGCGCGAAGAGCCAAAGGGGCGCGGACTGCCGCCGGCAACGCTGCGCATCAATCCGGAAGGCGGCTATGCCGTCGGCATCCATGTCACCCCGCTCGGCATCAACGCCGCCCTGATCAACCTCAGCGGCGACGTCATCGAGAGCACCTACCGCGAAGCCCCAAATGCAACGCCCGACCACGCTTTCGAGCTGATCGGCGCTATGGTGCTCGAATTGACCGCATTGCGGCCCGGGGGCCGCGTTCTCGGCATCGGCATGGCGCTGCCCGGACCGTTCGGCGTGGAGTCCATGAGCTTTGTCGGGCCGACCACCATGACCGGCTGGAAAGATGTGGCGCTGCGCGAGCGACTGGCCGCCTCGACCGGGCTGCCGGCCTTTTTCGAAACCGACATGGCGGCGGCTGCTATCGGCGAGCGCCTCTACGGCCTCGGCACGGCATATTCCGAGTATTACTATCTCTATTTCGGCGTCGGGCTCGGCGGCGTCATGGTGCATGACGGGGCCGCATTGCGCGGCGCCTGGGGAAATGCCGGCGAGATCGGCCACATTCCCGCTGTGCCGGGCGGCGAGCCCTGCCCGTGCGGCAATCGCGGCTGCCTCGAACGGTATCTCTCGCTCGAGGCGCTGCGGCGCCGCAACATCGCCGACGCCGACTGGGTAAGCGAGATCGCGCCGATCTTCCGCAACGCCGTCACCATCATCGAAAATCTGTTCGATCCCGAAACCATCATCCTCGGCGGGCTGGCGTCCACCGACCTGCTCGAAAGCCTTGCCGGCGCGGCTGCGCATCTGCCCAATTCGGTCTCGGCGCGAAGCGACCGCACGACGCCCCGCGTCAGCGTCGCGCGCGGCGGCCAGCATGCGGTGTTGCGCGGCGCCGCCGCGCTTGCCGTCTCAGGAGTGCTTTCGCCACGCTTCGGCCAGATCTTCACCGCCGAACGCGAACGCGGGCGAGATCTCCTGCATAACAAGGGGATCGCGGCATGAGCGAACCGCTGCTGGTGCTCGATAACGTTGCCAAGAATTACGGCGCCATCGAAGCGCTGAAAGGCATCAGCTTTTCGATCGACAAGGGCGAAGTGGTGGCGCTTCTGGGCGACAACGGCGCCGGCAAATCGACACTGGTCAAGATCATTGCCGGCGGCCTCGAGCCGACCTCCGGCCGCATGCTGTTCGAAGGCAAGGAATTCCTCGCCAAATCCCCCGCCGAGGCCAAGGCCGCGGGGATCGAGACAGTCTACCAGGACCTGTCGCTTTGCACCAATGTCGACGTGGTCGCCAATTTCTTCATGGGCCGCGAGATCACCAGGAAGGTTCTCGGCATTCCGGTGCTCGACGAGCGCGCCATGGAACAGGTGGTGCAAAAGGCACTGGCCAGCGCTGGCACCCGCATTCCCTCGCTTCGCACCAATGTCGAGCACCTCTCCGGCGGTCAGCGGCAGGCCATCGAGCTTAACCGATTCGTGCATTTTGGCGGCAAGCTGGTGCTTCTCGACGAGCCGTTCGCAGCGCTCGGCGTCGAGCAGACGCGGCGCGGCCTCGACATGATCCGCCAGGTGGCGAGCCAGGGGATCGGCGTCGTTATCATCACCCATATCATGCAACAGGCCTTCCAGGTTGCCGACCGGATCGTGGTGATCCGGCAAGGCGTCGTGGCTGGCGATGTCGCACGCAACAAAACAAGTCCCGACGCGGTGATCAACATGATCACCGGAGAGACGCTCGCCGGTGCCGGACCGGCGAGCTGAGGGACAAATGAGGGGTCCGGCGCAAGAGGAGCGAACGACATGAAGAAAATACTTCTTTCCGTCTTCGGTATCCTGGCACTGGCCTTTGCCACGCTCACGCCGGCATTCGCTCAGTCGAAGGGCACCGTCTACTACATGGTGCCGACATTGCTCGATGAGTTCCAGACCGGCTCGGTGAGCGCGCTGGAACTGTTCCTGAAGCAGGTCGGCTACGAGATGAAGACGCTGAACGCCGACAACAAGACCGACGCTCAGCAATCGCAGATGAACGACGTCATCGCGCTGAAGCCGGCGGCCATCATCCTTGCCGCCGTCGATTTCAATGCGCTGAAACCGTCTATCGAGGCCGCCCGTGCCGCCGGCATCCCGGTCGTCGAGTTCGACCGCCAGATCACCTCGACCCCGTCCGACTTCACCTCGGTGGCCGGAACTGTCGAGATCGGCTACGTCGCCGCCGATCAGGCGCAAAAACTCCTGACCGCGAAGAACGGCTCGGTGAAGGGCAAGATCCTGCAGGTGCTCGGCGATCCGGGCGATCCCTACACGCTCGATATCCAGAAGGGTTTCGAGGAGAAAATGAAGGCGTTCCCGGACGTCAAGATCATCTCGCTGCCCGCCATGCAATGGGCAGCGGATGCAGCCGGAACCATCGTGAACGACCAGCTGCTCGCCAACCCCGACATCGACCTGATCTTCAGCCATGCCGCGCATCTTTCGGTAGCTGCCGTCGCCTCGCTCGAGGCCGCCGGCAAGAAACCGGGCGACGTCATGCTGATGAGCTCGAACGGCGCTCCGGTCGGCCTCGACCTGATCCGCAAGGGCTGGCTCAATGTCGAAGTCGAGCAGCCGCTCTACGCCCAGGCCGCGGCGGTCGCCATGTTCATGGACAAAGTGGTCAACAAGCAGGAGATCAAGCCAGGCGAATATGATGTGCTTGGCCTGAAATCGACCCTGACCAAGGAAGCTTGGGGACCGAACATCAAGATCCCCGGCGCCGCGATCACCAAGGAAAATGTCGATAACCCGGCCTTCTGGGGCAACATGAAGCCGCCGACCGAAACCATAAAGCCGGTCGAATAGCAAACTCGCCAGAAGCTCCGGGCCATGCTGGCCCGGAGCCCAGCCCTGCAGCCCCGGTGCGTTCAAACGGACGCGCACGGGAACGTTGCAGCAATTTTCAACCGCGCCTGATAGTCCGAAGACCGAGTGGTTTTTCGGGGTCGTGCGCCAACCGGATTCGCAGATGAACCCCCGCACGCGCCAAACCCTCGAGTTCATCCTCGACAATCTCGTCTGGTTCATGCTGGTCTTCGTGCTGGTGGTCTTTTCCATCCTTATCCCGAACTATTTTCAGCTCGGCATCTTCGCCAACATCATCGAGGCGTCGAGCGTGCTCGGCGTGATGTCGATCGGCTTGGCGCTGGTCATCATCGCCGGCCATATGGACCTGTCGGTCGAATCGGTGGCGGCGCTCAGCGCAATGGCGGTCGGCATCTTGTTCTGCTCGTCGGGCATCGGCCTTGGCATCCAGTTGCAGCCGCAATGGCTGATGGTTCCGGTTTCGCTGCTCATCGCTCTTGCCGTCGGCGGCCTCATCGGCGCCTTCAACGGCTATCTGGTGGTCAGGGTGAAAATGAGCGCCTTCATCATCACGCTGGCCTCCTACATCTGGGTGCGCGGCCTGGTGCTGGTCATCTCCGGCGGCCGCTCGGCGCAGGACCTTGCGCCGGCGATCCGCTGGTTCGGCATCCAGCGCCTGGGCGGCCTGCCGCTGACTGCCTGGATCGCCATTGCGTGTTTCGTGGTGTTCTCGCTGATCATGGCCAAGACGCCCTTCGGCAGGCACCTGGTCATGATCGGCGGCAACGAGACGGCGACCTTTCGCGCCGGCATCCGCGTCAACCGCAACCTGGTCATAGCCTTCGTTCTCGCCGGCACCATCGCCGGCCTTGCCGGTTGGCTGCTGGCGATCCGCACCTCCGGCGCGACAGCTAATCTCGGCGTTGGCCTGTTGTTCAATGCCTTCGCCGCGGTCGTCATTGGCGGCGTCAGCCTGAAAGGCGGCGTCGGCACCTTGCCCGGCGTCTATGCCGGCGTGCTGCTGCTCTCGGCCATCAACACGGCGATCAACTTGATGGGCCTGCCGGCCAACTTCACCCAGGTGATCCACGGCCTGCTGGTGCTCGCCGCCGTGCTGCTCGACGCATTCAAGCAGACCATTCGCCAGAGGCTGGCATGACCCCCGGGTCGCTGACAGGAAGGCTTGCCGGCAAGGTGGCGCTGGTCATCGGCGCTGCCCGCGGCATTGGCAAGGGGATCGCGCAGCGCTTTGCCGAGGAAGGCGCGAAGCTGGTGCTGGCCGATACCGAGACCGAAGCCGGACAAGCAACGGCAGATGAGGTCGGCGCCCACTTCATTCGCACCGACATTTCGCAGATGGCCGATGCGGAAGCCGCCGTGGCGCTGGCCCTCGACCGTCACGGCCGGCTCGACATCATGGTCCAGAATGCCGGCATCTATCCTTGGCAATTGCTGGAAAACACCAGTCCCGACGATTGGGACCGGGTGATGGCGGTAAACTTGCGCGGCAGCTTCATCGCCGCACGCGCCGCACTGGTGCCGATGAAGGCACAGCATCTTGGCCGCATGCTGTTCACCTCCTCGATCACCGGCCCGCATGTCACCAGCCCTGGTCACGGCCATTATTCGGCGACCAAGGCCGGTATCAATGGGCTGATCCGTTCGGCTGCGCTCGAATTTTCGGGCTACGGCATTACAGTCAACGGCGTCGAGCCCGGCAACATCCTCACCGAAGGCATAGAGCAGCATCGCGGTGCGGCCTTCATCAAGAACATGGAAGACGCCATCCCGCTCGGCCGCCTCGGCAGCCCGCGCGACGTGGCCAATGCCTTCCTGTTCCTGGCCTCGGATGACGCCAGCTACATCACCGGCACGACCATCATCGTCGACGGCGGGCAGCTTTTGCCCGAGGGCAAGGATTTCCGGCTGCTGCCGCCATGATCCTCGATTTCGGCGGCGGTTTCTTCCTGCGCCGGGCGACCGCCGCCGATCACCAGGCACTTGCAATGATCTGTCTCAAGACCGGCGATGCCGGCAAGGACGCCAGCGGCCGTGAGGACGACCCGGACCTGCTCGGCCTCCTCTACACCATTCCCTACCAGGTCCTCGAACCCGAGCTGGCCTTCATTGTCGATAGTCCCGCAGGTGCGGCCGGCTATCTGCTTGGCGCAGCCGAAACAGCCGCTTTCAATGCCAGCCTGGCATCAGACTGGTATCCCGACTTGCAGCGACGTGTCGCCGACCCGGGATCCGACAGCTCACACTGGCGCGGCAGCGACTGGGCACGGCATCGGATCCACCACCCCGATTTCGCTGTCCCGCCTGCACTGGCGGCCTATCCGTCGCACGGCCATATCGACCTGTTGCCGCAAGCGCGCCGGAAAGGCATCGGCAGGCGCGCGATGGCCTTCCTCGAGGAGCGCCTTGCCGCGAGAGGCTCGACCGGCATCCACCTCGAAGTCATGCCGGAGAACGACGATGCGCTAAGGTTCTACAAGGCGATCGGATTTGAGGTGGTGCAGGTGCCGAAGCGTTGTCTTTATGTGGCGAAACGGCTTGCTCATGCTCCGGCGATTGCAGGCTGAGCTGCGGCAAGCAATCGCTCAGGCTACCGGGAGGCTTATTGAACTACGATGCTGCCGTTCTGCAGCAGCCAGCTGCCCCGCGTGAACACCTTTGCCGCGGGAACGAAACCTTCGTCGGGACCACGTGTTCCACTACAAAAAAAGTCCGCAGCATCAACACGGTGCGGGCTAATTCGAGTGTTAGCGGAGCGTCTACTAATCCAGCGGGAGCGGATGGGGAACATCCGTAACCGTTCCCCCGGCCACAATCGAGAGCACATAAAGCAGATAAATGGCTAACACCAACAGCGCAAGGAATGAACCGCTGGCAAAGACTCCTGCAACCGTGGCGTCGGGATAAGGTTCAACTTTTTCTTTCTTGAAGATATCTTCTTCGTTACGGGTTGTCACAACCCGTTCGCCTGGAAGCCGGTTTTTTTCAGCCTCCTTCGATATCTTATCCGCGAGATCTCCTGCGATCACAGGATCATTCGGAAGATGACTCGTAAGCCACCCAGGAATATTTTCGCTTCCGCCCATGCCCATATGCAAGTAAGATTTAGCTTTCTTTTGTGCTCCCTTAAATTACTGTAAGTTTTAACTTTGGCAATCGTTTGCCGCCTAGCGAGGCATCAGGCCAGACTTAAGTCCCAACCGAAAGACCGTTTGAATCAGACTAAAGTCCTAGTAAACCCATCCGCGTCACCCGAACCGTGAAGCATTTGCGAGCGGAGATACGGTAACGACAACGAAACCATTGGTTGTGTTGAGGCTGGTGCTTGCCTGCGGACAACTCAGTATCGAGGGTCCATGTGGACTACGGGGGACCTTAGCGTCGACAAACCACGTGCATGTTAGCCAATCTCGATACCATCACCCTCGACACGCCTGCCTTGGCTCTGCGATCTCTTCAGCAGTGAATGTGACGCCTCGATCAGCCGGCGCGATAGGGCGATCGTGTAGCGAAGTTCCTCAATCAGCGCGGTTCCGTGTTCAGTGGTCTGACGAGCACGTGCTACTGGGATGTTATCGGGTTCCCGAGGGAATTCTTTCACGTTCCGGCTTCCAAGCCATGCCGACATTATCGCGAAGGGTCAACGCCCGGCATTGACTCTTATCCGGGCAACGAAAAAAGCCCGCCGCGTCTTTTCGATGCGGTCAGGCGATCAGAGATTGCGCCGGGCGGTCAGCTTTTGGGGCGATGGAGTGTAGCCCGGTGCAGGCAGATTGGAGAAATGTAAGGGATACCAGATGGTTGCGTCTACCAATCGCCAGTTGGACGAGTCGCCTACAGTGCAGGCGTATGAGCCTGACGTGGCACGAACATGCCTGGTTGAAACACGTGGCGGAAAATGGTGGGCGATGACGGGCTCGAACCGCCGACATCTTCGGTGTAAACGAGGGTTAAAACCGCAGGAATGGCGCATTTCCGGGCTTTTTTGTGCCGTTCGTGCCCAGCTATTTCCCCTGAAACTGAGCGCTTTCGGCTCGTATCTGGGCGCTTTCTGGGCGCAGTCAGCGCCCTTCCCTCGCCTTCCGATAAGCATTCACGTCCACGCGTTTCATCTCGTCGTAGTCGGGAGTGTAGGTCAGGCCGACCTGCTTGCCGCCGCACCTGGCGCATTTCAGCTTTGGAATGAGGTCATCCGACATCGCCGGCGCGTCAGGGCCGAGCTTGGCCTTGATCGCCTCCAGGTCGAGCGCCTGATTGTGGTGGCATTTTGGATTGTGGCAGAACGCCACGAGCCGCATCTTGCCATCAATCAATGACTGTAGTGTCCAGCCTTTCGCCATCCGGTCGATATAGCTCTGGCCCTTGACGAATGCCAAGCCCGCGCCATCATCCCGGTTTGGAGGGGCACCCTATCATCAGCGAGCTCGGACCTTCTAGCTGGTGCGCATGGCAATCTGAAAAGGCATTGTTCGACATGAAACCTGGACTACTTGAAGAAGTTCCCTGGTCAAATGACTCCATCACGGCTTACGACAGAGAGCATTTCACCATCTATTGTCAGATCCTCGACTACTGCGCCGACAATGCCAGCATAGAGGAGATGGCCGAACGCATTCTCGGCATCGACCCAGTTAAAGAGCCAGTCCGCGCCCGCAATGCTGTGCGCAGCTATATCGACCGTGCGAACTGGATGGTGACGACCGGCTCCAAGCACCTGTTCGCAGGCTGACTGCTGTTCCTCATCGCTAAAGCCGAGCAGCGATGCATGGGCTCAGAAACGCAAAAAAGCCCGCCGCACCTTGCGGCGCGGCGGGCTCTGATCTGGCGGCAAGTCAGCGCGTCGGCGGTGATCGGTTTCGCTCTTCGGCCACGGCCTGAAGCGTAGCCGTCAGAGCCGCCACCGCGTTTGACAGCCCGACGATGCTGTCCTGAACGCGGTCGAGCCTGGTCAGCGTGGCGCTCTGGAACCTGTCGGCCGCTGCGCTCTCCTGCGTCTGCTTGGTCTCGACGCTGATCAGCCGCCCATTGATCTCGCCGGCCTGGGTGATAGCGGATTGCGCTGTCTTCTCCGCTGTTTCGACGCGGGCGGTGGTAATCCTCGATTGGTTATCAGAGGCAGTACTCTGCGCGACAATGCGCTGATCCTGCGCGTCGAACTTGCTTTCCAGCCACTGGCCGGTAACCCAGGTGATAAAACCGATCATCGGCAGCGCCAGCGCCATCGATATCCTCGCCACGGCAAGGAGCAGCACGTTTTCGGCAATCTTCTGCGAAGCGTTTGGCATATCGGCATCCTCGTGCAGCACTTGTCCCCAACCCTTTTCTGAATTGCATGTCTGATTATGAGCGCTTCAGCTCGGTGCGCCGCGCCGCGCTGGCCTTGGTGTGACGGTCGCACTCGCCGGGCTTGTAGAGGCCGATGGCGCAGCCGGGCGCCATCGTGCGATCGATCCGGTTCTGATCCTCGATCGTCTTGCCTTGCGCCCCGGCGAGGCTGCTACCGAGGGCCGAGCGAAGTGCCGGAACACCGCTGACGCCGGAAGTCCCACACCCCGCCAGCGTCAATGCAGTCGTCAAGAGAACGGCTCGCCTCAATGCCCTTGCGTATCGCATCCTGGTTGTCCTTCTGGATCTGGTCGCGGACTTCTTCCGCACCTTTGTGCTTGATGGTGGCATAGACGCCCCACGCCGCGCCCGAGGCGACGACGACGGCCGCGCCGATGGCGATGATGGCGGCGAGTGTGCGATTGACACCGAGCAGGCTGGCGACGAGACCGACGATGGCGCCCATTAGTCCGCCGCCCCCGTTTCGATCGCCGAAAGCTTGACCGTTTGCCCGGCCAAAGCGTGCGTGCAATCGCCGAGAAATTGGATCTGTCCGTCGCGGACGAAGGAATGGCAGACCTCGGGAATCAGGTTGCCTGCGGCGTCCCGCTCCCAATCACCTGTCCATTTGCCGTTGTCATCTTTCACAATCTTGTGCCCTGTCACGAGCACCGAAGGTGTAAATGTCGGACGATCGTAATCGCCGTTGAAGCCCCAGCTCGGGCCGACAACGTGCACCTCGGCGCAGCCAGGGCACCAGAAGAAGAGCCGACCGCCTTCGCCGGTCCGCAGTATCCCGCGCGCGCCCATCAGCAATCCCTCAAAATGCCGTGATGCAGGAAGCCGTGGAAACCGGGAACGGCGATCGAACCGGCGCCGGCCGAGCAAGTGTTGCCGTCCTTGCCGACGTGCAGCGTGCCGTCCTCGGGGCGGCCATGGCGGACCCAGCAGAAATGGTCGCCATCGTCCGGTTTCGTGCAATTGCTGGCGCGGCTGTCGATGTGCCAGTCGCGATTGCCAGGAAGCTTCACCACAAGTGATCGATGATCGGGCCCGACATTATGGCCGCACCCCGTCGGACCGTCCTTGCGGCGCTCGGAGATCCACCACGCATCCCAGCAAGCGCCGACAGGTACCTTGTCGAGCGTTGAGCGTGCGCCAGTCGCCTCACAGACATAGATTTGCTTGCCGAAGAGCTGATACGGATCGTCGGCGCCAAATGGTCTGCCGCAGGCATCGCAGGCCTTAGGCCAACGCGGGTCGCTCTCCGGCGGCTTTCGATTGTCTCTGTCACCGACAATATAGCCATCCTTGTTGTAGAGGATGTCGGCTTCGCCAAGTTCGAACCTGGCGTTGCAATAGCTGCCGGTTGCCGTGCATTTGTGCAAGTCGCTCGACGTGTACCGGCGAAGCCACTGGAGCTCGAGATCGGTCGGCTCCCACCACGAAATCTTGAACTCGCTCATCGCCGCGCTCCGGTCTTGAACGCCTCAACGCCCTTGGCCTCGCCGTGGCGGGCAATCAGGAACAGCCCGCCGGCGACGACGGCGATCGCCAGCATCCACATCCAGCCAGGCACATCGCCGGCTGCATCCTTGACCGGCTGCATCACGCCGGAAGCCTCGTCGAGATTGCCGAGGATGCCGTCGAAGAAGCTGCCGATCAGCGCGGCGATCGTGGTGAAGAACGCGCCGATCTTGGTCAGCCAGTTGGTGCGGACCTCCGGCACCTTCTCGCGCACGATCTCGGGCGGCGCTTCGCTGCGCGCCGGCGCCAGCACGCGCGGCTTGGCCTTCTGCAGGGCGAGCAGAA
>NZ_SUEG01000113.1:13457-16554 GCF_005063415.1 Mesorhizobium sp. | reverse complement strand
ACGCTGGTATCGGTCACGGCAGCAAGCGCGGACGGCAAGGCCACCATTGTGGTGGACGATGACGGCGCCGGCATTTCGCCCAGCAACCGAGGCCGCATCTTCGAGCCGTTCTTCACCACGCGCCGCGATTCCGGCGGCACCGGCATGGGCCTCGGCATCGTGCTGGCCCTCCTGAAAGCGCATGATGGCACGATCCGGCTGGTTGACTCGGCGAGCGGCACGCGCTTCGAGATCATCCTGCCGACGGCGTGACTCGGCGGTTCAGATCGGAAGGGCGAAAAAAGGTGCATTACGACATCGTCATCATCGGCGGAGCCATCGTCGGCTCCTCGGTCGCCTATTATCTGCGCGAGGAAGGGTTTTCGGGCTCGATCGCGCTTGTCGAGCGCGACCCGCAATTTTCCCACGCCGCGACCACGCTGTCCTGCGCCTCCATTCGCCAGCAGTTCTCGATCCCGGAAAACATCCGGCTGTCGCAGTTCACGTTGAAACTTTTCCGGCGGCTCAGGGAAGAGTTTGGCGCGGACGCCGATATCGGCTTTCGCGAAGGCGGCTATCTCATCCTTGCCGGCGAAAACGGACTGCCGATCCTGCGGGCCAACCACGAGGTGCAGATGGCCGAGGGCGCCGACATCGTGCTCGAGGATGCCGAGGCACTTGTTCGTCGGTTTCCGTGGCTATCCGCCGAGGGTATCACTGCCGGGGCCTACGGCCGTAGCGGCGAGGGCTGGTTCGACGCGCATGCGATGCTGATGCTGTTTCGCAAGGCACTGCGGACGAAGAACATCGACTTCATCACGGCGTCGGTGACGGGTATCGAGCGGCTGGGCGGCCGCGTCACCGGTGTAGTCCTCGACAATGGCGAGCGGCTCGAGGCCGGCACCGTCGTCAACGCCGCCGGGCCGAATGCCGGCAAGGTCGCAGCGATGGCCGGGATGGCATTGCCGGTGGAGCCGCGCAAGCGCAACGTCTTCGTCTTCGAGGCGCGCGAAAAATATGACGACATGCCACTGCTGGTCGACCCGAGCGGCATCTATGTCCGGCCGGAGGGCTCGGTCTACATCACCGGCGGCGCCGAGCCGGAAGAGGGCGAAGGACCAGCCGATCCCGCCGACTTCGAGCCCGATTGGCCGCTGTTCGAAGAGGTGATCTGGCCGGTGCTGGCGACCCGCATTCCGGCCTTCGAGGCGATCAAACCGACGCGCGCCTGGGTCGGCCACTACGATTACAACACGCTCGACCAGAACGCGGTGATCGGCCCGCATCCCGAGGTCGGTAATTTCCTCTTCGCCAACGGTTTTTCCGGTCACGGCTTGCAGCAGGCGCCGGCGGTCGGCAAAGCGCTGGCCGAACTGATCGTGCATGGCGGCTATCGCACGGTGGATTGCTCGGCGTTTGGGTATAGCCGTGTCGCTGAGGGGCGGGCGTTTCGGGAATTGAACGTGATTTAACGCTTGCGCGAAGGGATGCTACCCTCGGCTTAAGCCGCCACCAAGCCGCCTGCACCAAGATAAGCCTGAAGCCAGCCCAGCACCCGGGCCCAGCCTTCGGCATGCTCCGTCGCGGCAGCAGCGAGGCCGGCAAAGCCGCCATGGCAGATGGTGACGCGCGTGCCGCCGGCGATCGGCTCCAGCAGCCAGGCGACTTTGGTTTCGCGGCGGCCAAGCGCATGTCAAGAGGCAGAACCCTAGCCAAGGATGCGCAGGTTGAGATCGCTGGGAGTGGATTTCAGCGCTTGCGGCCGAACCAGAATGCGTTGGGCATGCGCTCCATGCCGATACGCTCATAGAAGCCGACGGCGTCGGGCATGGAGATCAGGCTGATGGCGACGGACGGCCCGAGTTGTCGCCGCGCTTCATCGAGAAGGCCCTTGCCGATGCCGAGCCCTTGCGCCGATTTGCAGACGGCGAGCTCGGAAACGTAACAGACCCACGAGAAATCCGTGACACCGCGGGCAACGCCGACCAGCGGCTTGCCTTCTGTGTCGAGGCGCGCGGTGAGCACCAAATTGGCCGCTGACAACATCGCCTTCAATCGGGTGTCGTCATCGACGGGGCGGTTGGCGCCGAGGCCGGATTCCACCAGCACGCGGCGGAACTCGGCGGTGCCGAGGCCCGGTTCGCTGGCGTAGAGGACCTTGGATCGCGTTGTCATATCGATAAAAGTGCACCATGGGCCGGTGGTTTTGAAGCTGTTTTGTACCGATCTTGTGTTTCGATCGACGACAGAAGTCCAGAAACAGCCGCCTTTTATTTGCCCGCGGCTTTGTGTAAACCGGGCGCCAGCAATTCCCCGCAACGAGAAGAAGACGCGCAAGAACCATGGAAAAATTCACCAAGCTCACCGGTGTCGCCGCGCCGATGCCGATCGTCAATGTCGACACCGACATGATCATCCCCAAGGATTATCTCAAGACGATCAAGCGCACCGGGCTCGGCACCGGCTTGTTCGCCGAAATGCGCTACAAGGACGACGGGTCGGAAAACCCGGACTTCGTGCTCAACAAGCCGGCCTACCGCAAGGCGCAGATCCTGGTCGCCGGCGACAATTTCGGCTGCGGTTCGAGCCGGGAACATGCGCCGTGGGCGCTGCTCGATTTCGGCATCCGCTGCGTCATCTCGACCTCGTTCGCCGACATTTTCTACAACAACTGCTTCAAGAACGGCATCCTGCCGATCACCGTCAGCCCGGAAGACCTGGAGAAGCTGATGGACGATGCCTCGCGCGGTTCCAACGCGACGCTGTCGGTCGATCTCGAAGCCAAGGAAATCCGCGGGCCGGACGGGGGCGTGGTCAAGTTCGACCTCGACGAATTCAAGCGCCACTGCCTCTTGAACGGCCTCGACGATATCGGTCTGACCATGGAGAAGGCCGGCGCCATCGCTTCGTTCGAGAAGAAGAACGCCGAGCTGCGGCCCTGGGCATGAGCGGTACGATGACCCGGCCGCGACAGGCCGGGTTCGTGGCGGCTGAACGGAGGGACAGTCATGACACGTTCGTTTCTTGCCGGCGCCTGCGCGCTGGCGTGGATTCTGATGCCGATGGCTGGCGCGCATGCACAGACCGACACGGTGCTCGTGCCGGCTGACGATGCGCC
>NZ_SUEG01000113.1:5193-13447 GCF_005063415.1 Mesorhizobium sp. | reverse complement strand
GGCCGCCGACCAGGGCGCGTTGAGCAATGCGGCCCTAGCCGACAATGACAAACAGGCGCCGATCCCGTTCGAGGGCGGCCAGCTGACCATCACCCAGGAGGAGGAGTACGGGGAACGGGTGCTCGCCTTCGACGGCAGGGAACTGGCGCGCAATTACGACGTCTTCTTCGACAAGATCGTCGAGGTCGGCGGCGTCAAGGTGGCGCTGGTCGATGTCGGCGACGGCGGCAACCAGTGCGGCCCGGCCAAGGTGATCGTGTGGAAGCCGGAAGGCGGCGCGATCCAGACGACCACGGTCGAGCAGGACGAATGCGGCGCACCGCCGGCCGCGATCTCCGACAGCGCCATCTATTTCGTACCCTATCTGCTGCCGGGTGATTCCAAGCCGGCGCTGCAATGGTCGCCGACGGCCGGACTGACGACTTCCGGCAATCTGACCTACATGCCGGAGCCGGGCACCGACTGGAAAGACGTCGATCCGTCGAAATACGACAACATCATCGACGCCTTCCACAATGAAGCGGTGTACAAACTAGCCGAGACACTGCTGGGCAAGGACATGCCCGACATGGCGACCAGCCTGCTGGTCGGCGGCGGCACGGAAAAAACCGCCTCGGGTGCCTTCTTTGCCAGCGGCTGCGTGCCGCATGATTGCGGCGGCAATGACGGCTTCATGGCGGTCGACCCGGTCCAGCACAAGCTCTATTTCGCGCGCCGCGGCGATAAGCCCGAGCCGGACGCGTGGCCGGCGGTGAGTACATGGCCGGCCGACGTCAAGGAAGCGCTGGACAAGGCGCTGGGGTCGGCGAATTAGCTTGGCGACGGAGCAATCGCACACCTTCGTCATCCTCTGGCTTGACCCAAGATCCATATCGTGACCTTGGCCGGATTAGTGGCACGGCTGCAGGAAAAAGCAGTTTGTCGGGATCCTTTCCATCGCCTCCGTCCTGCCGGCCTCGGCCCTTCGCTGCCGCTCCGGGCGTTCGTCGTTCGAAAAGCCAAGCCTTACTTCGCTCCGAGGCGCAATGCCTTCTTGCGGTCGGCCTCGGCACGCTTGTGGTT
The DNA here is from genome assembly GCF_005063415.1 of Mesorhizobium sp. Lineage (GTDB taxonomy): Bacteria > Pseudomonadota > Alphaproteobacteria > Rhizobiales > Rhizobiaceae > Mesorhizobium. Next base: position 12,385 of record NZ_SUEG01000113.1, on the reverse strand, counting down.
GCCCTTGGCGTCCCACGCGCGGCTTCGCACTTTATAGGCGGTGGCGAAATCCGGCTTGAGTTTTATCGTCTGGCTTAAATCGGCGATGGCCCCGTCATAGTCCGCCTTGCTGATCCGTATGACGCCCCGGCCCAGATAGGCAAAGAGATTTTTGCGATCGAGACTGAGCGCCCTTTCGAAATCGCGCAGTGCCGCCGCGTCCTCATGTCTGCCCATCCATATGAGACCCCGATCGGCATAGACCCTTGCGTCCTTGGTATTGAGGGTGATGGCCTTGTCGTAATCCGCAAGCGCCCCGTCGTAATCTCCTTGGGAACCGCGGTTCTGGCCGCGGTCATAGTAGGTCTCGGCAAAATTCGGGTTGAGCGCGATCGCCTGGCTGTAATCAGCCACGGCATGAGCGTAATCGCCCTTGGCCTCCCATGACATGGCGCGGGCCAGATAGGCATCGTGGAATGCCGGAAAGAACGCAATCGCCTTATCGTAAAGGGCTATGGCGCCGTCATAGTCGTCCTTTCCATACAGCGCTCGACCCTTGTTGAACGTCTGCGCGGCCAGCGAAGTCCAACCCGGCCTGGTCGCTTGCTCGCCAGCCCGGCCAGCGGCCTTGCCTGACATCTTCGATGCGTTCGCTTCGTCTCTTGCCACTATCGCCAACTTGCGGCCCTTGCGGGCGGGGGCCATCTTTGGATCGAACTTCAGCGCCTGGTCGAAGTCGGCAATCGCCTGGTCGAAGTCGCCCTTGGTGAACCAGACGCTGCCACGCGCAAAATAAGCCGGCGCATATTGCGGTTTGAATGCGAGCACGCGACTATAGTCGGCGATGGCGCGATCCAGTTCGTTCTTGTTGGTCCACGCGACGGCGCGGCCGATATAAGCGTCTAGATAGCTGGGATAGAGTTCGATCACCTTGCCGAAGTCGTTGATGGCTGCGTCGTACATGCCCTTCTCGACAAGCGACGTGCCGCGGCCGACATAGGCCGAGGCTTTTCTCGGATCGAGCGCAATCGCCTTGCTGTATTCGGCTATGGCGCGATCATATTTGCCTTTGTCGTAGAAGGCATCGCCGCGATCGATGAAAGCCTTGAGGTTCTTCGAGCCTACGGCGTTCGGCGCGCCACCAATTTTTGCCAGCGCAGCCATCGTCGCCTTGCCGGCGACCGCATAGTCTGGATTGCCAGGATCGAGCTTTATGGCCTGGTCGAAGTCGGCGATGGCGCCGTCATAGTCCTTCTGGTCGGCCCGCGCCATGCCGCGCGCGTAATAGCTGGCGTCATCCTTCGCATCGATCCCGATTGCCACCGAATAGGCGGCGATCGCGCGCCCTGCGTCGCCCTTGGCGTGCCACGCCATGCCCCGGCAATAGTGAGCGTCACGCGCCTTCGGCTCGAGCGTTGCGGCCCGGTCGCAATCGCCGAGAGCGCCATCGGCGTCGTCGGTAGTCACCTTGGCGAGACCGCGGCGGAAATAGGCTGCGGCGAAATCGGGAGCGAGCTGGATGGCCTTGTCGTAATCGGCGATCCCTCTGCTGTAGTCGCGTTTGGCGGTCCAGGCCCTGCCGCGGCCGAAATAGCCGAAGCGATTGTTGGGATCGAGCGCGATCACCTGATCATATGCGCCGATCGCCTCGTCGTATTTGCCCATGTCCAGGAAGGCATCACCGCCAAGCACCGCTTCCAGCGCGCGCGGGTCCTTCGCCTCCAAGGCCTTTGCCGCCAGCGTGTCGTCCGTGGCCATGATATCTGGAGTGGGCGCTTGTGGCTTCGCCTGTTGCCTGTCCGGCTGCGGGGGCAGTCCGCGCTCACCGCCGGCAACCTGTCCGCCGCAGGCTCCCGCCCGCTTCAGATCGAGTTCGATGGCGCGCCGGCAATCCGCTGCGGCCCCGGCCTCGTCGCCGTTCAACGCCCTTGCGCGGCTGCGGACGAGATAGGCGTCGGCGTTGTCCGGGTCGAGGCTGATGGCCTTTGCCAGATCGAGAAGCGCGCCGCTGCTGCTATATTCTGCAAGTCGCGCCTCGGCGCGCTCGATCAGAACTTTTGCAGCCCCTGGGTCCCTTGTCTTCCCGGCGGCCGACCGGGCTGGTTCGCCCGGCGCATGTTCGATGCAGGAGCCCGCCCGCTTCGGGTCGAGGTCGACGGCGCGCCTGCAGTCGGTGGCGGCAAGGGCGTCGTTGCCTTGCGACGCCTCGGCAAGCGCCCGGTCGTAAAACGCTTCGGCGTTGTAGGGGTCGAGCTGGATCGCAAAGCTGAACGCATCGATTGCGCCGGCGACATCCCCTTGGAGCTGTTGCTCCAGCCCCCGTTTCAGATTCCAGGCAACGAGTTCGGAATGATCCTCCTTCTTGGGGTAGAGTTGCAGCGGCTCGTATGCGGGAGGTGCGGCTGGCTTGGCCGCTCGTGGCGCGGCCGGCGCGTCGGCGGCTCCGCCTGCACCATAAGCCTGGCTGGCCGCAGGGTCGGTTGGTTGGGCGGTTTTCGGACTTACCCTACGCTTGTCGAGTTGGACGCTTAGCCTTTCCTTGCGGTAATCGGCGTTGGTTGGATCGAGCGCGATGGCCTTGTCTAGATCGGCGATTGCTTTGTCCGGATTGCTCGCCTCCCAAACAAGGGCCCGGATAAAGTACGACTTTGGATCGGCCGGCTTCAAAGAGATAGCTTTGTCGAGATCGGCAAATGCCTCCTTTGAATTGCCGATCCGGGCCATCGTCATGCCGCGTACTCGGTAAGCCTGGGCGTCGGCCGGGTCGCGGCGGACGACTTCATCCAGATCGGCAAGAGCGCGCGCATAGTCTTTCTTTAGGCCCCAGCTCTTGGCACGGTTAAAGTAGAAAGTGGAATTTGCCGGATCCAGCCGGATCGCCTCGTCGAACGCGGCAATGGCGCGGGTATGGTCACCCTTATTCTGCCATTCCACTCCGCGCGCATTTTGGGCGGAAGCGGCGCTTGAGCCGGTTGCGCCGCTACTGCCGTCGTCCGGTTCGCCCAATGCCTCGATGATCAGACGCGCGCAATCGCGCCCCTTGCCTGCGTCGACCCCGGCAATGTGCTTGCAGTCGGCTTCGGCGCGCTTGCGCTCGACCTTGGCGATCCATGACAGGGCGCGGTCATGGTAGGGTGTGACAGGGTCCGTTCGCACGCTCTGTGCCTTGTCGTAATCGGCCTGGGCCCGCGCCGCGTCGCCCATGTCTTCCCAGGCAAGGCCGCGCACGCCATAGGCCATTTCGTTGGCGGGGTCGATGTCGATCGCCTTGTCGCAATCGACAATGGCGCGATCGTGCTCGCCTTTCTTGCCGAGTGCCCTGGCGCGATCGACGTAGAGGCTGGCATCGTCCGGCGTGAGCGCGATCGCGCGCGTATAGTCCGCAACTGCTCGATCGAAGTCTCCCTTGTCCTCCCAGGCAATGGCGCGATTGGTAAAAGCGCGCGTGTAAGTCGGATCGAGTGCGACCACCTCGGTCATATCGGCGATGACATGGTCGATATCGTTCTTCCGGGTGTAGGCCAGGCCGCGCACGAAATAGGCATTCACACGCAGATCGGGAATTTCCGTGCTGTCCTCGGCAATAGCGGTGCAGGCGGCGATCTGCTCGTCGGCGCCGGCCTTGCCGTCGCTGAAACAGGCGGCATAATCCTTGCCGGCGGCGTGTGCCGAGTTGCTCATTGCGCCAAGCACCACAATCCCCGCGAGGAACAGCGCCAACAGCGGCACACGCAAAAGCCCTGCAAATGCGCGCGCCAGCGCGCCGGTGCGGCATGACATGGTTCTTATCCTCCCCCGGAGTTACTGCGACTGCCCTCGCGGATACTTATATAGTTCTGTTTTTGTTCCTCAATGCAAGCAGAAATTGCAGCGGCTGTCGAAGCTGCCGACCTCCCCTTGCGGGGCCAAGGAGTGCTCCGCGTAAGCGAAGGGGAAAGTCAATTGCCTGGCTTTCCGAACGACGCCCGCCAGAAGGCCGTCCCGCCGGCATCAAAGATATTGCACCGCCCATCCATCTGTGTTGGCCCATGGCGGGATCGGCGTCTTCCCTGCAAAATACTGACAACCACCGCGAGGACACCATGCGAAAACTGATCTCCACCGGTTCGCCCTTCGAAAAGACCGCCGGTTATTCGCGCGCCGTGGTGCAGGGCGACTGGTGTTTCGTGTCCGGAACGACCGGCTACGATTATGCGACCATGTCCATGCCGGAGACCGTCGAGGCACAGACGCGCAATTGCCTGACGACGATCGCCAAGGCGTTGCGAGATGGCGGCTTCGAAATGGCTGACGTGGTGCGGGCACATTACTATATCACCGATGTGGCTTTCGTGGATGTGGTGTTCCCGATCTTCGGCGAGGCGTTTGGCGAGATCAGGCCGGCAGCAACGATGATCGTGTGCCAGCTCAACAAGCCGGAAATGAAGATCGAGATCGAGGTGACGGCGCTGCGGCGCACAGCCTGATGCCTGTCACCGTTGCGACAACGACACGGTTAGAACGAGGATCGGCCCATGGTGAAGGTCAGACGCATCGTTGCAAACATAGACACGCAGGATATCGCGGCGGCAAAACCCTTCTATCAGGATGTGCTCGGCCTCGATCTCAAGATGGATATGGGCTGGATCGCGACCTATGGCTCGCAAGAGACGATGTCCGTGCAGGTCAGTTTCATGGCCGAAGGGGGATCAGGAACGCCGGTGCCGGACATCTCTATCGAAGTCGATGACGTCGATGCGGCGCTTGAAAGCATGAAGACGGCCGGCTTTACCATCGAATACGGTCCGGCGGACGAACCCTGGGGCGTGCGGCGCTTCTTCGTACGCGACCCGTTTGGCAGGCTGGTCAATATCCTTTCGCATCTGTAGGCGTTTTGAAGCGCTGAGGTGGGTTGCTGATCTTGGGAGCCGCAGGCGGGACAGCACCCCCCTCTGTCCTGCCGGACATCTCCCCCGCAAGGGGGGAGATCGGCCATCATCCTTACTTTTGCTAATCTCCAACGCTGCAAGCGAACGCGGGGCGGTGAGGTTGTCAATCTCCCCCCTTGCGGGGGAGATGCCCGGCAGGGCAGAGGGGGGTGTGAAGGATCGCCAGCAGAGCGTTGCTGATCCTTCATCACTGCGTTCCTTCTTGCGCGCAGGGCGCTTGGCGTTTAGCAAGGCCGCGTTCATGCGCTAAAAACAATCGGGACGGTCCTCATGGCTTCGAAAAATCTTCTCCTGCTTGCCGGCGACGGCATCGGCCCCGAGGCGATGGCCGAGGTGAAGAAATTGATCGCCGCCATGAACGACAGGCTCGGCAGCGATTTCGTCACCGATGAGGGCCTTGTCGGCGGCTGCGCCTATGACGCGCACGGCGCGGCGATTTCCGATGCCGACATGGCGAAGGCGATGGCGGCGGACGCGGTGCTGTTCGGCGCCGTCGGCGGACCGAAATGGGATACGGTGCCTTACGAGGTGCGCCCGGAGGCGGGTCTGCTGCGGCTGCGCAAGGACATGGAGCTGTTCGCCAATCTTCGACCCGCCATTTGCTATCCGGCGCTGGCGGCGTCCTCCTCGCTCAAGCAGGAGGTGGTCGAGGGGCTCGATATCCTCATCGTGCGCGAGCTCACCGGCGGGGTCTATTTCGGCGAGCCGAAGCAGATCATCGATCTCGGCAACGGCCAGAAGCGCGGCATCGACACCCAAGTCTACGATACGTTCGAGATCGAGCGCATTTCGGGCGTTGCCTTCGAATTGGCACGCACGCGCAAGAACCACGTGACCTCGATGGAAAAGCGCAATGTGATGAAATCAGGCGTGCTGTGGAACGAGGTCGTCACGCAAACCCACAAGGCCAGGTATGCCGACGTCAAGCTCGATCACATGTTGGCCGATGCCGGCGGCATGCAGCTGGTGCGCTGGCCGAAGCAGTTCGACGTCATCGTCACCGACAATCTGTTCGGCGACATGCTGTCCGACATCGCCGCCATGCTGACCGGCTCGATCGGCATGCTGCCGTCGGCCTCGCTCGGCGCGCCGGATGCGAAGACAAAAAAGCGCAAGGCGCTCTACGAGCCGGTGCACGGCTCGGCGCCCGACATTGCCGGCAAGGGCATCGCCAATCCGATCGCCATGATCGCCTCCTTCGCCATGTGCATGCGCTATTCCTTCGGCATGGTCGAAGAGGCCGACCGGCTGGAAGGCGCAATCGCCGCGGTGCTCGACCAGGGCTTGCGCACCAGGGATATTCATTCGCCGGGGATGACCGAGGTCGGCACCGCTGAGATGGGCGACGCGATCATCGCCAAGTTCCTGGGCTGACAGATGGGCGAGGTGGGTCGCGCCATCGAAAGGGATATTCTTGGCGAGCACGAACGCCAAGCTGACTTTCGCGGCGATCAGCATCTCGCGCCATTGCTGCAGTTCGTCTGCGAACAATATCAGATCGAGAAGAGCGATCTTTACCTGCTACAGGTGACCCCAGATCAGTTTGAAGTGGGTCTCTTGATCTGGCTTTGGCCCGGCAGAGTGGTTAACTGTGAAATTGCCTATGAAGGATCAGAATTCAAGACTATTGGGACCGAAACGATCCAGGCCCACAAGAAGGGCCTTCGTGGTCACACCGCGAAGCACTTCAAGATCATCGAACACATCGCTTTGAGCGAACACGGCAGTCGCTAAACCCCGACACCCGCCGGCACCGGACCCCACTGGTTTTCGCGCGGCTGGGTCGGGAACAGCGCGAAGACCAGGATGATCACGGTCCCGAAGGTCGGGATCAGGAAAAGCAGGAAGAGCCAGCCGGTCAGGCCGATATCGTGCAGGCGACGCACGTTGAGGCCGAACCACGGCAGGGCTGTCGCCAGCAGGAAGAGGCCGCAGAGGCCGACCGTCACTGCCGGCAATTCACTGTTGTCGAGATTGCCCATGGCGTCGTCGATGAAGACGCCGAGCCCTATGACCACGATCAGCGCAATCGTCCAGAACAGGCAGTAGCCCCAATATTCCTTGCGGCGGGCACGGCCGGCGAAGTTGAAGTAATTCTCGGTCAGGCCCAGCGAGAAGTAGCTCCACAGGCCGGTGGATTCGGCGGTATGGTTTTCAGCGGACCGGCCGAAATGTTGCGGCTGACGTATCGCTGGCGCATTGCCGGCCTGAGATGGCGCGGCGGTTGCAGTGGGGGCTTCGGCGGGCGCGCCGGCAGGTTGGGCGCGGATCGAAAAAACATCGCG
>NZ_SUEG01000113.1:4686-5183 GCF_005063415.1 Mesorhizobium sp. | reverse complement strand
CGCGTGCCCGTCCGCCAGCCGGCTGGAATTCGACGGTCGCGCCTCCGGCGGCCGATGCTTGGCGGCGCAAGTCCTCGCGCGCGAAGCTGTAGCGGTTGCCGTCGGCTCCGGTAATGAAACCGAAGCCCTCGTCTTCATCATAGTGAAGCACTTCGCCGCGCATGTGCTGCTCCCTTGCCCGCTAACAGACTGGGCAAAGTTCCGGCAGACCGCAAGGGGCGTGCACGAAATGGAAGGGCCGGCTATTTACCCCGGCCGTTTCTTCGATTTCTTGTGTTTCGCCGGTCCGCCTTCGAACTTCGCCTTGGCCGGCTTGCCGGCCCAGGGCTTTGCCTCGAATGCCGGGCGCTGGTCGGCCGGTGCGCGCTTCTCGAATTTGGGCGCGTTTTGATCGAATGTCCGCTTGCCGCGGTGCGGCTTCTTGTCGGGCCGTGGCTCCTGATAGCCGGCCCGCGACAGATCGGGCGTGCCGTCCAGCCGCTTGACCGCGATGTTGC
>NZ_SUEG01000113.1:0-4676 GCF_005063415.1 Mesorhizobium sp. | reverse complement strand
GCCCAACGGCGTGAACGGCGCCACGTCGAGAAGGTCCTCCGGCGCCGAGCGGCTGGAGCGGCACATCCGTACGAAGGCGGCGGCGACCTGTTCGGGCCCGTGCTGATCGAGAAGCGCCTGGACGAAGCCGCGCTCCTCATCCTTCACAGGCTCGCTGAAGACCGGGTCGGCGAGAATGCGCTCGTCATCGCGCCGTATCACGTCGTCGGCCGACGGCGGGCTCGCCCAGGTCGCCGCAAGGCCGGCACTTTGCAGCAGCCGCTCGGTGCGCTTGCGGGCATTATTGGGCACGATCAGCGCGCTGACGCCCTTGCGACCCGCCCGTCCCGTCCGCCCGCTTCGGTGCAGGAGCGTCTCCGGGTTGGTCGGCAGGTCGGCATGGATCACCAACTCGAGATTGGGCAGGTCGATGCCGCGTGCCGCCACGTCGGTGGCGATGCAGACCTTGGCGCGGCCGTCGCGCATCGCCTGCAGCGCATGACTGCGCTCGTTCTGGCTAAGCTCGCCGGACAGCGCCACGACGGAAAAGTTGCGGTTGTTGAAGCGCGCCGTCAGATGGTTGACGGCGGCGCGCGTGTTGCAGAACACCAGCGCGTTCTTGGCTTCGTAAAAGCGCAGCACGTTGATGATGGCGTTTTCGCGGTCCGCCTGGGCGACGCTCAGCGCCCGGTATTCGATGTCGAGATGCTGCTTTTCCTCGCCGGAGGCCGAGATGCGCACGGCATCGCGCTGGTAGCCCTTGGCCAGCGTGGCGATGGAGCGCGGCACAGTGGCGGAAAACATCAGCGTGCGGCGATCGGCGGGCGCCGCGTCGAGGATGAATTCCAGGTCCTCGCGAAAGCCGAGATCGAGCATCTCGTCGGCCTCGTCGAGCACCACTGCCTTGAGTGCCGACATGTCGAGCGAATTGCGGGTGATGTGGTCGCGCAGGCGGCCGGGCGTGCCGACGACGATGTGGGCGCCGCGCTCCAGCGCGCGCCGTTCGGTGCGCATGTCCATGCCGCCGACGCAGGACGCCACCGTGGCGCCGGTCAGTTCGTAAAGCCATTCCAGCTCGCGCGTTACCTGCAGGGCCAGCTCCCGCGTTGGCGCCACGGCCAGCGCCAAAGGTGCCGCCGCAGGGGAAAAGCGCTCCGCGCCATCGAGAAGGGTCGGCGCCAAAGCCAGGCCGAAAGCGACGGTCTTGCCGGAGCCGGTCTGGGCCGAAACCAGCGCATCGGCCTGGCCAAGCTCGAGAACCGCCTTCTGCACCGGCGTCAGCTCGACGTAGCCGCGTTTTTCCAGCGCCTTTGCCAGCGCGGGGACAATAGCTTCGAAATTGGACATCTTACTCTTTCGAAATTCGGATTCTGAATACCCGGCGACGGGTCAAATGTCGGCACGCGCCACGGACGGGCGCCACGAGCCAGACGATGCTCGTTCGTACTTGGTGCCGCCGTCATTGTACAGGGCGGGCGGGTCGGCCTGGTTGCGATTGACTCTGGACGCAAACCGCGTAAAAGCCGGCACCGAACGGGATAGTTTTCGATGCGCGGCCTTTTGATGGCGCTTCTTGCCTTCGACATCCCCGGCCCCAATGCGAACCATTGGGCCGGGCGCGTCGCTGCATCTCCTCGTTCCAGCAAAATCACGTTCTTGCTCAAAAAAACCGGCAAAACGACCACCAAAACGGTCTGATTCCCTTGGCCTAACCACCCTCTCCCGGGTCCGGCCCGGGGGTTGAAACCCGCATCGGCCGGCGGGTTTTCTCCAGAAACCGAGCGGAGAGGGACAGGAGATTTCGATGAGTTTCAAGGTTGCGATCGTCGGCGCCACGGGCAATGTGGGCCGGGAAATGCTCAACATACTGGAAGAGCGCGGCTTTCCGGTGAGCGAGGTGGTGGCGTTGGCCTCGCGGCGCAGCCAGGGCACGGAAGTGTCGTTCGGTGACCGCACGCTGAAGGTCAGGGCGCTCGACCAATATGATTTTTCCGACACCGACATCTGCATCATGTCGGCCGGCGGCAACGTCTCCAAGGAATGGTCGCCGAAGATCGGCAAGCAGGGCTGCGTCGTCATCGATAATTCGTCGGCCTTCCGCTACGACCAGGACGTGCCGCTGATCGTTCCGGAAGTGAACCCGGATGCGATTTCGCTGTTCACGCGCAAGAACATCATTGCCAACCCGAACTGCTCGACGGCGCAGCTGGTCGTGGCGCTGAAGCCGCTGCATGACGCCGCCACCATCAAGCGCGTCGTCGTCGCCACCTACCAGTCGGTCTCCGGCGCCGGCAAGGAAGGCATGGACGAATTGTTCACGCAGACGCGCGCGGTGTTCGTCGCCGACCAGGTCGACGTCAAGAAGTTCACCAAGCGTATCGCCTTCAACGTCATCCCGCATATCGACGTCTTCCTCGACGACGGCTTCACCAAGGAAGAGTGGAAGATGGTGGCCGAGACCAAGAAAATGCTCGACCCCAAGATCAAGCTGACGGCGACCTGCGTGCGGGTGCCGGTGTTCATCGGCCATTCGGAAGCGGTCAACATCGAGTTCGAAAAGCCGATCACCGCCGATGAGGCGCGCGAGATCCTGCGCGAGGCGCCGGGCTGCCAGGTCATCGACAAGCGCGAGGACGGCGGCTACATCACGCCGCTGGAATCGGCAGGCGAGGACGCCACCTTCATCTCGCGCATCCGCGAGGATTCGACCATCGACAACGGCCTGTCGATGTGGATCGTCTCCGACAATCTGCGCAAGGGCGCGGCACTCAACGCGGTGCAGATCGCCGAGCTGCTGGTCGAGCGCGGGCTGATCCAGCCGAAGAAGAAGGCGGCATAGTTTCGCTCACGGGCCGCATCGCCGCTATCACGGCTGGCCCTCCGCGGGGGACGCCGGACGACCGGCGGCCCGCAGTCGCGGGCTCGGCCTTCGGCCGTCAGCTCCCTTCTGCCCGTTCACGGGGAGAAGGTGCCGGCAGGCGGATGAGGGGCAGCACAGGCGTCTCAAATAGGCAGCAAGGCGCCGGCGTCACAGCCGGTTCTCCTCCGCCAGGTCCAATAGCAACTCCAGCGCCTCCTCCGCCCGGTCGGCGGGCACGAACAGGTGATCGTGGTAGAAGGCCGAGACCGGATTGACGCCGATGCCGGCTGCGGCCAGTCGCGCGGTGATGGCGGCGAGGAAGCCGACCGCTTCCAGCGACGAATGGATGTTCAGCGTCAGCATCCGGCAGCGGAACACGGTTTTCAGTCCAGCGGCCTTGGCATGGTCCTCAAGCACGATCAGCGTCATGCCCTCGCGCTCGCGAAATAGCATCACCGGGTGGACCCTGTCGGGAACGGGCGCATCAGGTGGCAACGCGGCGAAGACATGAACGCCGGCAAGCAACTCCGGCGTCATTGCCGCCAGCAACTTTTTCAGGTCGGTCTCTCCGGCCATCGGTTGCCTTCGTTGTGCGATCAGGCGGCGGCTGCCATCGAGCGCTCGGAAGACACCCCCTACGGATTTTCAATAACGCCCTCCACCTCACCCCGCAAGTTGGACTTGGCCAGGTTCGTTGCTGACTGAACGTACACACCCAAGGTTCGCCCCTGAAGTGAAAAGAACTGGAGGCATGTCGGATCGCCTTTATGGGCCGCGTCCTTGGTTCGAGCTGGCGAAGGAGCCAGTGCTCACAACGACCGGAGGGAACATCAATGACCATGTCTCAGGCAGCACCCGTCTCACCGCGCGCCCTGTGGGCCGGCCGCGTGCTCAGCGCCGTCATCGTGCTGTTCATGATCTTCGACGGCGTCATCAAGCTGCCGCCGCTCGAAATCGTCACCCAGACCATGGTGCAGCTCGGCTGGCCGGCCGATGCCAATGTCTCGCGCATGCTCGGCATCATTGGATTGGTCTCGACAGTGCTTTACGCGCTGCCGCGCACCTCGATGCTCGGTGCCATCCTGCTCACCGCCTATCTCGGCGGCGCCGTCGCCACGCAGGTGCGTGCGTATCGGCAGCCCTTTGTTCTCGCACATACTGTTCGGCGTCTATCTCGGCGCCATCCTCTGGGGCGGCCTGTATCTGCGCGATCCAAGGGTGCGCGCGCTGATCCCGTTCAGCCAATAGCGGCGACTTCGAAGCCGTTCGATGGCGGCCACGCCGCCAGAGCGGGCGCGGTCCGCAGCCGATCTTCTTCTTTGGATCAAATCGCCTGGTTGCGAGTTAGGGGGTGCAGCGGCGAGGACGGCACCCTGTTGGAGAGGAACGACAATGAAAAAGGTGATGATCTTGATGGCGCTACTGGTGCCGCTCGGTGCCTGCTCCCGTACTGAGCAAGGCGCGGCAGTTGGTGGCCTGGGCGGTGCGGCGGTCGGCGCTGCGGTGGCCGGCAACCCAACCAAGGGCGCGGTGATCGGCGGTGCGGCCGGCGCTTTGGCCGGTGCGCTGATCGGCCGTGCCAGCGAAAGCGGCCAGTGCCGTTATCGCGATCGTAACGGTCGTGTGTACGTTGCGAGCTGCCCGGAAGGCTATTGATCGGGCCCCACATGCTGATGAACAGCAAAACGGCGGGCAAGGCCCGCCGTTTCGTGGTTGTGGAGATGATTTGATTTATTCGGCGCTGGCGGCTTCCGCCTCGGCCGGCGAGGCTGCAGCGGCGGCAACGGCCGCAGCGGCATCTTCCTGCGCCTTCTTCAGCAAGGCTGCGCGCTCCTGC
>NZ_SUEG01000112.1 GCF_005063415.1 Mesorhizobium sp. | reverse complement strand
CCGACCGGGCTCAAATGGTCGTTCATGCCCAAGCAAAGCGACGGCCGGCCGAGCTATCTCGTCGTCAATGCCGACGAATCCGAGCCCGGCACCTGCAAGGACCGCGACATACTGCGCCACGACCCGCACACGCTGGTCGAAGGCTGCCTGCTTGCCGGCTTCGCCATGGGCGCGGTCGCCGCCTACATCTATGTGCGCGGCGAGTTCATCCGCGAGCGCGAGGCGCTGCAGCGCGCCATCGACGAGGCCTATGCGGCCAAGCTGATCGGCAAGAACAACACCTCCGGCTACGATTTCGACATTTACATGCATCATGGCGCCGGCGCCTATATCTGCGGCGAGGAAACGGCGCTGCTCGAAAGCCTCGAGGGCAAGAAGGGCCAGCCGCGGCTGAAGCCGCCGTTTCCGGCCAATGTCGGCCTCTATGGCTGCCCGACGACGGTCAACAATGTCGAGTCGATCGCGGTCGCGCCGACCATCCTGCGCCGCGGTGCCGCCTGGTTCTCGTCCTTCGGCCGGCCCAACAATGTCGGCACCAAGCTGTTCTGCATCTCCGGCCACGTCAATAATCCGTGCACCGTCGAAGAGGCGATGTCGATTCCGTTCCGCGAACTGATCGAGACGCATTGCGGCGGCATTCGCGGCGGCTGGGACAATCTGCTGGCGGTCATTCCCGGCGGCGCTTCGGTGCCGCTGGTTCCGGCGGAACAGATCATCGACGCGCCGATGGATTTCGATGCGCTGCGCGACCTGAAATCGGGCCTCGGCACGGCGGCTGTCATCGTCATGGACAAATCCACCGATATCGTGAAGGCGATTGCGCGGCTTTCCTATTTCTACAAGCACGAGAGCTGTGGCCAGTGCACGCCGTGCCGTGAGGGCACCGGCTGGATGTGGCGGGTGATGGAACGGCTGGTGCGCGGCGAGGCGCAGAAGCGCGAGATCGACATGCTGCTCGATGTGACCAAGCAGGTCGAGGGCCACACGATCTGTGCGCTGGGCGATGCCGCGGCATGGCCGATCCAAGGCCTGATGCGGCATTTCCGCGGCGAGGTGGAGCGCCGCATCGACGAGTTTTCGCGCAACGCACACCGCGCCGAACCGGTGCTGGCGGCGGCGGAATAGAAGAATTCAAAAATGCGGGCGAATGTCCGAAACGAGGAAACGAGCGCGGGGCAGACGGAAACGACCAGGAGACCACCTATGTCGCTGTTTTCGACACCCGACGATTTTACGCCCGAAATGGACCCGTTGTTGAAGATGAACCAGGATCTGACCAGGATGATGCCCAAGGAGATGGCCAATGCCGTCAATCTCCTGGCGCATCCTGTCGCGGGCGCGGCGGCGATGACGGCACTCGGCATCGGCCTCGCCAACCACGCCTTTGGTATCTGGATGGGCGTGCTTTCAGGCGCGGCCGAGACCTCGCAGTGGCTTTGGCAGCCGGTCGTCGAGGATTTCGAGGCGCGAACGGAACACGTTTCCGCGACCGGCAAAAGCTCATCGATAAAGGCGCGCGCGGCGACCAAAACCCTGATTGCCGAGGCCCAGTCCTTCGCCAACGATGTGACCGACATTGCGACGAGCAGTGCGGCGCGGAGCCTGGCGAATGCCAGCACCGTTGCAGCGGACGCGTCGGCCGGGCTGATGCCGGAGGATTTCAAGCAGCCCAAGCCGATGGACCGGCCAGCCGAGCCTGCCGACCTCAAGGCGATATCGGGCATCGGGCCGAAACTGGAAAAGGTGCTGAACGGCCTTGGCATCTGGACATACGCCCAGATCGCCGCGTGGACGCCGCAAGAGATCGCCTGGGTCGAAGATTACCTGTCGTTGAAGGGCCGCATCGGCCGTGACGGCTGGATCGGTCAGGCGGCGGCGTTGGCCGGGGCCAAAAAGTGAATTCAATATCGTGCGCGGTCTCGGCTGCGCCCGGAAGGAAAGATTGCGGAACGTCCGCAGGGGTTTGAGGCGAAATGGCAAAGCTCAAGGTCGACGGGAAAGAGATCACTGTACCCGACCATTACACGCTGCTGCAGGCGGCCGAGGACGCCGGCGCGGAAGTGCCGCGCTTCTGCTTCCACGAGCGGCTGTCGATCGCCGGCAATTGCCGCATGTGCCTGATCGAGGTCAAGGGCGGGCCGCCCAAGCCGCAGGCGTCCTGTGCCATGGGCGTTCGCGACCTGCGCCCCGGCCCGAACGGCGAGCCGCCGGAAATCTTCACCAACACGCCGATGGTCAAGAAGGCGCGCGAAGGCGTGATGGAGTTCCTGCTGATCAACCATCCGCTGGATTGCCCGATCTGCGACCAGGGCGGCGAGTGCGACCTGCAGGACCAGGCGATGGCGTTCGGCGTCGATTCCTCGCGCTATCACGAGAACAAGCGGGCGGTCGAAGACAAGTATATCGGGCCGCTGGTCAAGACGATCATGAACCGCTGCATCCATTGCACGCGCTGCGTCCGATTTACCACCGAGATTGCGGGCATATCCGAGCTCGGCCTGATCGGCCGCGGCGAGGATGCCGAGATCACCACCTATCTCGAAAGCGCGATGACGTCGGAACTGCAGGGCAATGTCATCGACCTTTGCCCGGTCGGTGCGCTGACCTCCAAACCCTACGCCTTCCAGGCACGGCCGTGGGAACTGACCAAGACAGAATCCATCGACGTGATGGACGCCGTTGGCTCGGCGATCCGCGTCGATAGCCGGGGCCGCGAAGTGATGCGCATCCTGCCGCGTACCAACGAGGCGGTGAACGAGGAGTGGATTTCCGACAAGACCCGCTTCATCTGGGACGGCTTGCGCACGCAGCGCCTCGACCGCCCCTATGTGCGCAAGGACGGCAGACTCTCCCCGGCAAGCTGGGCCGAGGCTTTTGCCGCGATCAAGGAAGCGGTGTCGAATGCGGCACCCGAAAAGATCGGTGCCATTGCCGGCGATCTCGCCGCCGTCGAGGAGATCTACGCGCTGAAGCTTCTGATGGCTTCGCTCGGCTCGAAGAACACCGACTGCCGCCAGGACGGTGCCGCACTCGATCCGTCGCTCGGCCGGGCGAGCTATGTCTTCAACCCGACCATCGAAGGCATCGAACAGGCCGATGCGGTGCTGCTCATCGGCGCCAATCCGCGCTTCGAGGCATCCCTGCTCAACGCCCGCATCCGCAAGCGCTGGCGGGCCGGCAATCTGCCGGTCGGCGTCATCGGCGATGTCGGCGATACGCGCTATGATTACGAGCAGCTCGGCGCCGGGCCGGAATCGCTGAAGGATCTGGCCGACGGCAACGGCAAGTTCTTCCAGCTGCTGAAGAAGGCGACGCACCCGCTGATCATCGTCGGCCAGGGTGCGCTGGCGCGTCCGGACGGCGCGGCCGTGCTTGGCCAGGCGGCGAAGCTCGCCGTCGCCGTCAATGCCGCAAGGGCCGACTGGAACGGTTTTGCCGTACTGCACACTGCGGCGGCGCGGGTCGGCGGCCTCGATGTCGGCTTCGTGCCGGGCGAGGGCGGCAGGAACGTCGCCCGCATGCTGGGCGAGACCGATGTGCTGTTCCTACTCGGCGCCGACGAAATCGACGTGGCCAAGACCGGCGGCGCTTTCGTCGTCTATATCGGCACGCATGGCGACAAGGGCGCGCATCGCGCCAACGTCATCCTGCCGGGTGCCGCCTATACCGAGAAGTCGGGCACCTTCGTCAACACCGAGGGCCGCGTGCAGCAGACCAACCGGGCCGGCTTCGCGCCCGGCGAAGCGCGCGAGGACTGGGCGATTCTCAGAGCTCTGTCGGATGTGCTCGGCAAGAAGCTGCCGTTCGATTCGCTGCCGCAGCTGCGCGCAAAACTCTATGCGGAATACCCGCATCTTGCCCGCATCGACCATGTCGCGGCCGGCGACCCGGCCGACATCACCAGGGTGGCGAAGCTCGGCGGGCGGCTGAACAAGGGCACCTTCACCTCGCCGGTCAAGGATTTCTACCTGACCAACCCGATCGCGCGGGCTTCCGCGGTGATGGCCGAGTGCTCGGCTTTGGCGAAGAACGGCTTCAGGCAGGCGGCGGAGTAGACATGGACACCTTCTTCTCCTTCTACGTGCTGCCGGCGCTACTGATCCTTTTGAAGTCGGTCGTGCTGATCGTCGTTCTGTTGATCTTCGTCGCCTATGTGCTTTACGCCGACCGCAAGATCTGGGCGGCGGTGCAATTGCGCCGCGGACCGAACGTCGTCGGCCCGTGGGGCACGCTGCAGGCCTTTGCCGATCTTTTGAAATTCGTCTTCAAGGAGCCGGTGATCCCGTCCGGCGCCAACAAGGGCGTTTTCCTGCTGGCGCCTTTGGTGTCGGCGGTGCTGGCAATCTCGGCCTGGGCGGTCATACCGGTCAATGAAGGCTGGGCGATCGCCAACGTCAATGTCGGCATCCTCTATGTCTTCGCCATCTCCTCGCTCGAGGTCTATGGGGTGATCATGGGCGGCTGGGCGTCCAATTCGAAATACCCGTTCCTCGGCGCACTGCGCTCGGCGGCGCAGATGGTGTCCTACGAAGTCTCGATCGGCTTCGTCATAGTCACCGTGCTGCTTTGTGTCGGCTCGCTCAACCTGTCCGATATCGTTTTGTCGCAGCAGGACGGGTTGGGCACGCGGCTCGGCCTGCCCAACACCTTCCTCGACTGGCATTGGCTGTCGCTGTTCCCGATGTTCATCGTCTTCTTCATCTCGGCGCTGGCGGAAACCAACCGTCCGCCCTTCGACCTCGTGGAAGCCGAATCGGAACTCGTCGCCGGCCATATGGTCGAATATTCCTCGACGCCGTTCCTGTTGTTCTTCCTCGGCGAATATGTCGCCGTCGTCCTGATGTGCGCGCTGGCCACCATCCTGTTCCTTGGCGGCTGGCTGCCGCCCTTCAACTTCGCGCCGTTCACCTGGGTGCCGGGGCTGATCTGGTTCGTGCTCAAGGTCTGCCTGGTGTTCTTCATGTTCTCGATGGTGAAGGCGTTCGTGCCACGCTACCGTTACGACCAGTTGATGCGGCTCGGCTGGAAGGTTTTCCTGCCGATCTCGCTGTTCATGGTGGTCGCTACCGCAGCCTTCCTCAAGATCACGGGGTTTGCCTGATGGGCAATTTGACCATTGGTTTTTTGGGCGCGGTTATTGGCGTGCTCGTTGCGATCTTTGGCAATTTTGCCGTGCTGCCTTACGTCTTGCGGCAACAGGACCAAAGGTTGTCAGCAACCTACCGAGTTCCGGTGGTTGGTTGGGACAAGCAGAAATTGGCGTCGCTCACGAGACTTATGTACCGTTTCCAGATGCCTGTCATTTTCGGATGTGTCGGCGCAATCGCTGCAGTACAGATTTTTGGAGGTGCTGAATGAGCGCGCTTTCTCAAGCCGCCAAGTCGCTGCTTTTGCAGGATTTCGTCAGTGCTTTCTTCCTGTCGATGCGGCAGTTCTTCGCGCCGAAGGAGACGATCAACTATCCGCATGAAAAAGGGCCGGTCAGCCCGCGCTTTCGTGGCGAACATGCGCTGCGCCGCTATCCGAACGGCGAGGAACGCTGCATCGCCTGCAAATTGTGCGAGGCGATCTGCCCGGCACAGGCCATCACCATCGAAGCCGGCCCGCGCCGCAATGACGGCACAAGGCGCACCGTGCGCTATGACATCGACATGGTGAAATGCATTTACTGCGGCTTCTGTCAGGAAGCCTGCCCGGTCGACGCCATTGTCGAGGGGCCGAATTTCGAATTCGCGACGGAGACGCGTGAGGAGCTTTATTACGACAAGGACAGGCTTCTGGCCAACGGCGACCGCTGGGAGCGCGAACTGGCGCGCAACATCTCGCTGGATGCGCCCTACCGCTGATATTTGACGCATGGACGGGGCGAGGGGCCTCGTTTAAGGAACACACAACTTGCCGACCGGAGGCGGTGGCAAAAACAGGACGAACGTCCTGTTCTGACAGGAAACCCGGGGGAACCCATGCTGAGTGGACTAGAGGCGGCCTTTTTCTACCTCTTCGCCTTTGTCGCGGTGGCATCGGCGTTCATGGTCGTTTCGGCGCGTAATCCCGTGCATTCGGTGCTGTTCCTGATCCTGACCTTCTTCAACGCCGCCGGCCTGTTCATGCTGACCGGCGCCGAGTTCCTGGCGATGATCCTGCTCGTCGTCTATGTCGGCGCCGTTTTGGTGCTGTTCCTGTTCGTCGTCATGATGCTCGACGTCGACTTCGCCGAAATGAAGGAAGGCGCCCTGCAATATGCACCGATCGGCGCGCTGGTCGGGCTGATCCTGGCGGCGGAGCTGATCGTCGTGCTCGGCGGCTATACATTCGCGCCGAAACTGGCGGCGACGGTTGCGAAACCCATTCCGGACCTGGCCGCGCGCTCCAACACGGCAGCGCTCGGCGACATCCTCTATACGGATTACCTCTATTACTTCCAGGTGGCGGGGCTGGTGCTGCTGGTCGCCATGATCGGCGCCATCGTGCTGACGCTGCGCCACAAGCCGGGCGTCAAGCGGCAGTCGATCGCCGCCCAGGTCGGCCGCACGGCGGCAACCGGAGTGGAAATCCGCAAGGTCAAGACGGGCGAAGGAGTCTGAGATGGTCGTCGGCATCGCGCACTACCTGACCGTATCGGCGATCCTGTTCACGCTCGGCGTGTTCGGCATCTTCCTGAACCGCAGGAACGTCATCGTCATCCTGATGTCGATCGAGCTGATCCTGCTTGCGGTCAACATCAATTTCGTCGCCTTCTCGGCGGCGCTCGGCGATCTGGTCGGCCAGGTGTTCGCGCTGTTCGTGCTGACGGTCGCGGCGGCCGAAGCAGCGATCGGCCTTGCCATTCTCGTCGTCTTCTTCCGCAACCGCGGCTCGATCGCGGTCGAAGACGTGAACATGATGAAGGGTTGACGGAACCACCATGTATCAGGCCATCGTCTTCCTTCCGCTGCTCGGCTTCCTGATCGTCGGCCTGTTCGGCACCTCGCTCGGCGCCAAGGCTTCCGAATACATCACCTCCGGCTTCCTGGTGATCGCGGCTCTGCTGTCGTGGGTCGCCTTGTTCTCCGTCGGCTTCGGCGGCGGCGAGGTGTTCACCGTGCCGGTGATGCGCTGGATCCAGTCGGGCGGCCTCGAAGCGTCGTGGGCGCTGCGGATCGATACGCTGACCGTGGTGATGCTGGTCGTCGTCAATACGGTGTCGGCGCTGGTCCATATCTACTCGATCGGCTACATGCATCACGACCCGGACCGGCCGCGCTTCTTCGCCTATCTGTCGCTGTTCACCTTCGCCATGCTGATGCTGGTGACGGCCGACAATCTGGTGCAGATGTTCTTCGGCTGGGAAGGCGTCGGCCTTGCCTCCTATCTGCTGATCGGCTTCTGGTACAAGAAGCCGTCGGCCAATGCGGCTGCGATCAAGGCCTTCATCGTCAATCGCGTCGGCGACTTCGGCTTTGCGCTCGGCATATTCGGCGTGTTCGTGCTGTTCGGCTCAGTCAATCTCGGCACCATCTTCGCCAATGCGGCGACGTTCATTCCGGCGGAAGGCGCGCCGCAAGGTGCGGCCGTGCTGACCTTCCTCGGCTATGCGCTCGATAAGCAGGCTGCGATGACGGTCGTCTGCCTGCTCCTGTTCATGGGCGCGATGGGCAAGTCAGCGCAGGTGCCGCTGCACACCTGGCTGCCGGATGCCATGGAAGGCCCGACGCCGGTCTCGGCACTGATCCATGCCGCCACCATGGTGACGGCAGGCGTGTTCATGCTGGCGCGGCTGTCGCCGCTGTTCGAGCTGTCGCATTCGGCACTGACGGTGGTGACCTTCATCGGCGCCTTCACCGCCTTCTTCGCGGCGACAGTCGGCCTCGTCCAGAACGACATCAAGCGCGTCATCGCCTATTCGACCTGTTCGCAGCTCGGCTACATGTTCGTGGCGCTCGGGGTCGGCGCCTATGGCGCGGCGATTTTCCATCTGTTCACCCACGCCTTCTTCAAGGCGCTGCTGTTCCTCGGCTCGGGCTCGGTCATCCACGCCGTTTCCGACGAGCAGGACATGCGCAAGATGGGCGGCCTGAGAACGCTGATCCCGACGACCTACTGGATGATGGTGATCGGCACGCTGGCGCTGACCGGTGTCGGCATCCCGGTAACGATCATCGGCACGGCCGGCTTCTTTTCCAAGGACGCCATCATCGAAGCGGCGTTCGCCGGCCACAACGCGGTCGCCGCGTTTGCCTTCATATTGCTGGTGATCGCGGCCTGCTTCACCTCCTTCTACTCCTGGCGGCTGATCTTCATGACCTTCCACGGCGAGCCGCGGGCAAGCCACGAGGTCATGCACCATGTCCATGAATCGCCGCCGGTCATGCTGGTGCCTCTGTTCATCCTGGCGGCGGGCGCGCTGTTCGCCGGCGTGATCTTCCACGGCGCCTTCATCGGCGAGGGCTATGCCGAATTCTGGAAGGCGTCGCTGTTCACGTTGCCGGACAATCACATCCTGCACGAAATCCACGAAGTGCCGTTGTGGGTCGAGCTGTCGCCGTTCATCGCCATGCTGATCGGCTTTGCGATTGCCTGGCAGTTCTATATTCGCGCGCCGGAAATGCCTCGGAGCGTCGCCGCCAACCATCGCCTGCTCTACGCCTTCCTGCTCAACAAATGGTATTTCGACGAGCTCTACGACTTCCTGTTCGTGCGGCCGGCAAAGCGCCTCGGCAGCTTCCTGTGGAAGACCGGCGACGGCACCGTCATCGACGGGCTCGGGCCGGACGGCATTTCGGCGCGCGTCGTCGACGTCACCAACCGCGTCGTCAAGCTGCAGACCGGCTATCTCTACCACTATGCCTTCGCCATGCTGATCGGCGTTGCCGCACTCGTCACCTGGATGATGCTCTGATGACCGCCTGGCCGATCCTATCGCTGGTCACCTTCCTGCCGCTGGTTGGTGTGCTGCTCATCCTTTTCGTGCGCGACGACAGCGAGAACGCGCGCCGCAACATCCGCGCCATCGCGCTGTTCACGACTGCGTTCACGTTCGTGATTTCGCTGTTCATCTGGACCGGCTTCGACAATTCGCAGCCTGGCTTCCAGTTCGTCGAGAAGTTTGCCTGGCTGGATTCCGGCATCTCCTACCATATGGGCGTCGACGGCATCTCCATGCTGTTCGTCATCCTGACCACCTTCCTGATGCCGCTCTGCATCCTCGCCTCGTGGGAATCGATCGAGAAGCGCGTCAAGGCCTATATGATCGCCTTCCTCTTGCTTGAGACGCTGATGGTCGGCGTATTCTGCGCGCTCGACATCGTCTTGTTCTATGTCTTCTTCGAAGCCGGTCTGATTCCGATGTTCATCATCATCGGCGTTTGGGGCGGCAAGCGGCGCGTCTATGCCTCGTTCAAGTTCTTCCTCTATACGCTGGCCGGCTCGGTGCTGATGCTGCTCGCCATCATGGCGATGTTCTTCCAGTCCGGCACCACCGACATCCCGACGCTTCTGACCCACAACTTCCCGGCCAATATGCAGACCTGGCTATGGCTTGCCTTCTTCGCGTCCTTCGCGGTGAAGATGCCGATGTGGCCGGTGCACACCTGG
Source organism: Mesorhizobium sp. (assembly GCF_005063415.1). Taxonomy (GTDB): domain Bacteria; phylum Pseudomonadota; class Alphaproteobacteria; order Rhizobiales; family Rhizobiaceae; genus Mesorhizobium. The sequence continues at coordinate 7,289 of NZ_SUEG01000112.1, read as the reverse complement.
CTGCCGGACGCCCATGTCGAGGCGCCGACGGCCGGCTCGGTGATCCTGGCCGCCATCCTGCTCAAGATGGGCGGGTACGGCTTCCTGCGTTTTTCGCTGCCGATGTTTCCGATCGCCTCCGAAATGTTCGCGCCGCTGATTTTCACGCTGTCCGTCGTCGCCATCATCTACACCTCGCTGGTGGCGCTGATGCAGGAGGACATGAAGAAGCTGATCGCCTATTCGTCGGTCGCTCACATGGGCTTCGTCACCATGGGCATCTTCGCGATGAATCAGGAAGGCGTCCAGGGCTCGATCTTCCAGATGCTGTCGCACGGCCTGGTCTCGGGCGCGCTGTTCCTCTGCGTCGGCGTCGTCTACGACCGCATGCACACGCGTGAGATCGACGCCTATGGCGGGTTGGTCAACAACATGCCGAAATATGCAACGGTGTTCATGATCTTCACCATGGCCAATGTCGGCCTGCCCGGCACCAGCGGCTTCGTCGGCGAGTTCCTGACCATGCTCGGCGTGTTCCGGGTCAACACCTGGGTGGCGTTCTTCGGCGCCACCGGCGTCATCCTGTCGGCGGCCTATGCGCTCTGGCTCTACCGCAAGGTGATCTTCGGCGCACTGACCAAGGAAAGCCTGAAGGGCCTGCTCGACCTGTCGACGCGCGAGAAGGTGATCATCTATCCGCTGGTCGCGCTGGTCATCTTCTTCGGTGTCTATCCGGCGCCGATCTTCGACGCCACGGCCGAATCGGTCAAGGCGCTTGTTACCAATGTCACCGCATCCATCGGCGCCGCGCAGACCGCGGCGGCGAACTGACTGGGGGTTTTGCGAACCATGACGCCGGACCTTCTCTCCAGCCTGTCGCTCTCGACGCCAGAGCTGATCCTCGCCATCGGCGCCTTGGCGCTGTTGATGCTCGGCGCCTATTCTCGCGCCAATACCACCGTCACGGTGAGCGGCCTTGCCGTCGCCGTGCTGGTGGTCGCCGGCGCCTGGCTGATCTTTTCGCCGGGGCAGGGCAATGCCTACGGCGAGGCCTTCATCCAGGACCCATTCGCCCGCTTCATGAAGGTGTTGGCGCTGATCGGCTCGGCGGTGACGCTGGTCATGTCGGTCCGCTTTGCCCAGGCGGAGCGTTTCGACAAGTTCGAATATCCGGTGCTGATCCTGCTCTGCACGCTCGGCATGATGCTGATGATCTCGGCCAACGGCATGATCGGGCTCTATCTCGGCCTCGAGCTGCAGTCGCTGGCGATCTACGTGCTGGCGGCGATCAACCGCGACAATCTGCGCTCGACCGAGGCCGGGCTGAAGTACTTCGTCCTTGGCGCGCTGTCGTCGGGCATGCTGCTTTACGGCATCTCGCTGGTCTACGGCTACACGGGCAACACCGGCTTCCAGGAGATCGCCGCGGCGCTGAGCGGCGGCGAGCGCCAGCTTGGCCTCGTCTTCGGCCTGGTCTTTGTGCTGGCCGGCCTTGCCTTCAAGATCTCGGCGGTGCCGTTCCATATGTGGACGCCCGACGTCTATGAAGGCGCGCCGACGCCGGTGACGGCTTTTCTGGCGGCGGCACCGAAGATGGCGGCGATGGCGCTGATGGTGCGCGTCACCATGGGCGCCTTCAAGCCGATCGCCGCCGACTGGCAGCAGATCATCGTCTTCATCTCGATTGCCTCGATGGCGCTCGGCGCCTTCGCGGCGATCGGCCAGACCAACATCAAGCGACTGATGGCCTATTCCTCCATCGGCCATATGGGTTATGCGCTGGTCGGCCTTGCCGCCAACAGCCAGGACGGCGTGCGCGGCGTCGCCATCTACATGCTGATCTATCTGGTGATGACGCTCGGCACCTTCGCCTTCATCCTCGCCATGCGGCGCAAGGAGGGCAATGTCGAGCAGATCAGCGATCTCGCCGGCCTGTCGGCGACCAATCCGATCATGGCGACGATCCTCACCATCCTGATGTTCTCGCTGGCCGGTATCCCGCCGCTCGCCGGCTTCTGGGGAAAATGGTACGTGTTCCTCGCCGCCATCAACGCCAATCTCTACGCGCTGGCGATTATCGGCGTGCTCGCCTCTGTGGTGGGCGCCTATTATTATCTGCGCATCATCAAGATCATGTGGTTCGACGAACCGGTCGGCGGCTTCGTGCCGATGGCGACCGAGCTGCGCGTCGTGCTCGGTGTCTGTGGCGCCTTCGTGCTGTTCTACGTGCTGATCGGCGGCCCGATCGGAACCTACGCGGCAGCCGCGGCCAAGACTTTCTTCTAACGGAATGACGTTCAGGCTGGCTCCAACCGCGGCTTCGGAAGGGTTCCGGCTCGAGGCGCACGATACGGTCGGCTCCACCAATGCGCTGGCGCTGGAGCACGCGCGGGCCGGCGATCCGGGCAAACTCTGGGTCGTCTCAAAAAAGCAGGAAGCCGGGCGTGGCCGCCGTGGCCGCGCCTGGGCGACGCCCGAGGGCAATCTGGCAGCGACGTTGCTGGTGATCACCAACACCGAGCTTCGGCTTGCCGCGACGCTCGGCTTCGTTGCCGGACTGGCGCTGGCCGACGCGCTCGACGCCGTCGTACCGAAGGGCAGGATCGCGATCGGCCTCGATGGTGCGAGCCAAGGCAAGAACCGTTTCGAACTGAAATGGCCGAACGATGTGCTTGCCTCGGGCGCCAAGCTCGCCGGCATCCTGCTGGAATCGGCGATGCTGGATAGCGACCGTTCGGCGGTGGCTGTCGGCATCGGCGTCAATGTGGTGGCTTATCCCAAGGATTTGCCCTATCCAGCGACGTCGCTCAACGAGCTGGGGTCTGCTTGCGATGCCGAGACGCTGTTTCTGGCGCTGTCGGATGCATGGAGCGAGAATGCGCGGCTGTGGAACGAAGGGCGTGGGCTTGCCGCCGTCAGGCGGCGGTGGCTGGCGCGTGCGGCGGGGCTTGGCGGGCAGGTTGCTGTCAGAATTGACGGTAATGTGGTGCGCGGCATCTTCGAGACCATTGACGAGGACTGCCGTTTCGTGATCCGCGACGATCAAGGTTCGGTTCTGACGATCGCTGCCGGCGACGTGCATTTCGGCGCAGTTGCCTCGGCCGGCGTTTGACCGGCCAATACGTTTGACTGGCCAGTATTTGACCAGCTTGAATTTGACCGGCCCGCAATTTTGACCGGCAAGGAAGGAAAGACCATGGCGACAGCGGAAAACGCCGAACTTGTCTTCGTGCCGCTCGGCGGTGTCGGCGAGATCGGCATGAACTTCGCCCTCTACGGCTATGGGCCGGCGAATGCGCGCGAATGGATCATCGTCGATGTCGGCGTTACTTTTCCCGATGCAACCCTGCCCGGCGTCGATCTGGTACTGCCCGACACCCGCTTCATCGAGGAGAATGTCGCCAATCTGCGCGGCATAGTCATCACCCATGCGCACGAGGACCACTACGGGGCGTTGCACGATATCTGGCCGAAGCTCAAGGCGCCGGTCTGGATGACGCCGTTCAGCGCCGGCCTGCTGGAAGCCAAGCGGCAGGGCGAGCAAGGGGCGCCGAAGATCCCGGTGACGATCTACCGGGCCGGCGAGAAATTCACCGTCGGCCCGTTCGAGATCGAGGCCATCCCCGTCGCCCACTCCATTCCCGAACCGATGTCGCTGGCGATCACGACGCCGGCCGGTATCGTCATCCATACCGGCGACTGGAAGATCGATCCGGCGCCGACGGTCGGGCCGATGACCGACGAGGCGCGCTTCCGCGCCTATGGCGACAAGGGCGTGCTGGCGCTGATCTGCGATTCCACCAATGCGATGCGGGAAGGGGAATCGCCGTCCGAAGTGGCGGTGGGCGAGGGTCTCAAGAGCGTCATCCAGAACGCCAAGGGCCGTGTCGCCGTCACCAGCTTCTCCTCCAATGTCGGGCGCATCGTCTCCATCGCCAGGGCAGCGCGGGATGCCGGCCGCCAGTGCCTGGTGCTTGGCCGCTCGATGAAGCGCGTCATCGATGTGGCTGATGAACTCGGCTATATGGACGGCTTGCCGGAATTCATCGCCGAGGAGGATTACGGCTTTATCCCGCGCGAAAACCTCGTCATCATCTGTACCGGCAGCCAGGGCGAGCCGCTTGCCGCACTTGCCAAGCTGTCGCGCGACGAGATGAAGTCGGTGGCGCTGACGGCTGGCGACACGGCGGTGTTTTCCTCGCGCACCATTCCCGGCAACGAGAAGGCGATCCTCGAAATCAAGAACCGCCTGATCGATCTCGGCATCAAGATCATCGAGGACGGCGATGCGCTGGTGCATGTCTCCGGCCATCCACGCCGCAGCGAATTGCGCAAGATGTATGAATGGGTGCGGCCGCAGATCGGCGTTCCCGTTCATGGCGAAGCGGCGCATCTGGTGGCGCAGGGCTCGCTGATGTCGACGTCCGGCATCGGGCAGGTCGCGCAGGTGCGCGACGGCGACATGCTCAGGCTGTATCCGGGTGCCGCCGCCATCATCGACCAGGTGCCGTTCGGCCGCATCTACAAGGACGGAAGGCTAATCGGCACCGATCAGGCGATGGGCATTCGCGACCGCCGCAAGCTGTCCTTTGCCGGCCATGTCGCCGTCAATGTCGTGCTCGACGACAAATACGAGCTTGCCGGCGATCCGGATCTCGTCGCCATCGGCGTCGCCGAGGCCGACGGCGGCGGCGAGAGCCTGGAAGACCTGATGATCGATGCGGCAATCGGCGCCGTGGACTCCATCCCCCGCCAGCGCCGAAAAGACCTCGACCTGGTCCAGGAGGCGGTGCGGCGCGCGGTGCGCGGCGCGGCCAACGAAGCCTGGGGCAAGAAGCCGCTGGTGACAGTGTTCGTCACGCGGTGACGAACAAGGGAGTAGGGGAGTAAGGCAGTAGGGGAATAGGGAAAGTAGATGGGCTGCAACGCCTTTTTTCCTATTCCCCTACTGCCCTACTCCCTTACTCCCCTAACTTTCGGAGCACCCTATGCTCGGACGCCTGAACCATGTCGCGCTTGCCGTGCCGGATCTGGCCGCGGCTGCGGCGGTCTATCGCGATACGCTTGGCGCCCGCGTGACCGCGCCGCAAGCGCTGCCGGAGCATGGCGTCACGGTGGTGTTCGTCGATGTCGGCAACACCAGGATCGAGTTGCTGGAGCCGCTCGGCGAAGGCTCGCCGATCGCGGGATTCCTCGAGAGGAATCCGTCCGGCGGCATGCACCATGTCTGCTATGAGGTGGACGACATCGTTGCGGCGCGCGACCGTCTCAAGGCCGGCGGCGCGCGCGTGCTGGGCGACGGTAATCCGAAGACCGGCGCACATGGCAAGCCGGTGTTGTTTCTGCACCCCAAGGATTTCTTCGGCACGCTGGTCGAACTGGAGCAAGCATGAGCTGGGTTTCGTTTGTCGCCCTGTTCTTCGCCACATGGTGGGTGGTGTTGTTCGCCGTCCTGCCGTTCAGCATGCGGACGCAGGACGAGGACCAGGACGTGACGCTTGGCACGGTTCCGAGCGCACCGCGCGGGCCGCACATGCTGCGCGCGGCGCTGCGCACGACGATCGCCACACTGGTCCTCATGGGTATTTTCTACGGCATCACGAGAGGGCTTGGTCTCGGTATCGACGACATCCCGCACATCGTGCCGGATTTCAACCAGAGCCCAGCGCATTAGCCGGCTACCTACCGTGTCCGGCTATCCCAGCCTAGCCGGCCCCCTGAAATCAAGCTGAGCCAGCAAGGTCAACCCAAAGTAAAGGGCGGGGGCGGGTTTGGCCTGACGCAACGTCATCTAGTTTGGTAATCTGTCGTGCTAACCAAATGATTGCACAAAAAAAATGCAAGGCGCGAGGCCTTGCAATTTAAACGCGTCCGATCTGTTTCCGGTGTCCGGCGGCAGCGAGTTACCGCGCCTAGATCGCATCCTCCCAAGACTTTGACCGCGTAGGAGAGCAGATTTTTCTCTACCCTCTCGGTTATGGGGGCACACTAGCCTAAGGCGGGTGAAAATGTCACGAAGAATTTTGCCCGGAAACAGGCAATCTCGTGCTGCAGTGCACAATAGTACGGCAGGCGTTGCTTGCGAAACGCCCAGCAAGCCGTGTGCGGCAATTGCGGCGTCTATGCAGCGCCTGGGCTGGGTTTCCATTCCGCCATGAAATGGCTATGAAGCCGGGGCAAGCAAGCCAGCGCTGCACCGATTCCGGCGCCGCCATCCTCTCTCACGGACCAGTCCATGCGTTTGTCGCGCTATTTCCTGCCCATCCTCAAAGAAAATCCGCGCGAGGCCGAGATCGTCTCGCATCGGCTGATGCTGCGCGCCGGCATGATCCGCCAGCAGGGGCAGGGCAGCTTTTCCTGGCTGCCGCTCGGCAAGCGGGTGCTGGACAAGGTCTGCCGGATCATTCGCGAGGAGCAGAATCGCGCCGGCGCGCTCGAAATCCTGATGCCGACCATCCAATCGGCCGAGCTGTGGCGCGAAAGCGGCCGCTATGAAGACTACGGCAAGGAGATGCTGCGCATCAAGGACCGGCAAGACCGCGATATGCTCTATGGGCCGACCAACGAGGAGATGGTCACCGAGATCTTCCGCTCCTACGTCAAGTCCTACAAGGACCTGCCGCTCAACCTCTATCACATCCAATGGAAGTTTCGCGACGAGGTGCGCCCGCGCTTCGGCGTCATGCGTTCGCGCGAGTTCCTGATGAAGGACGCCTATTCCTTCGACCTCGATTATGAAGGCGCCAAGGCCGCTTATAACCGCATGTTCGTGTCCTATCTCAGGACGTTTACGCGCATGGGGCTGCAGGCGATCCCGATGCGCGCCGACACCGGGCCGATCGGCGGCGACCTCAGCCATGAGTTCATCATCCTGGCCGACACCGGCGAGAGCCAGGTGTTTTGCCATCGCGACTATCTCTCGCTTGATGTACCGGGGGCGAATACCGACTTTTCGAATGACGCCGAGATCGCCGAGATCGTCAAGACATGGACGACGCCCTATGCCGCCACCGACGAAATGCATGACGAGGCGGCATGGGAGAAGGTTGCGACAAGCGACCGGGTCTCGGCGCGCGGCATCGAGGTTGGGCATATCTTCCATTTCGGCGACAAATATTCCAAGCCGATGGGCGCCAAGGTGACCGGGCCGGACGGCAAGGATCATTTCGTCTCTGGCGGTTCCTACGGCATCGGCCCGTCCCGGCTTGTCGCGGCGATCATCGAGGCCAGCCATGACGATAACGGCATTATCTGGCCGGAAGCAGTGGCACCGTTCGATGTCGGCCTGATCAACATGAAGGCTGGCGATG